>NZ_JBJQJE010000007.1:0-201349 GCF_046487585.1 Escherichia sp. WS1265 | reverse complement strand
GAGAAAAAACGAAAGTCATCCGGAGCCTGAGGTGCGGACACTGCCAGTCTGACCTGTTAAAGGCTGCAGGGCTGGCCAGAAGCACGCTGTACTACCAGCTGTCACTGCAGAGGGCTAAGGACAAGTATGCTGATGTGAAACAGCTCATAGCCTCCATCTTCCATGAACACCGGGGATGTTATGGGTACCGGCGGATCCATTGTGAGCTTCAGAAAAGAGGTCTTAAGTTCAGTGGCAAAACAGTGCGAAAACTGATGCAACAGCTCGGCCTGAAGTCTCCTGTGCGCCTGAAGAAATACCGGTCTTACCGGGGAAATATGGGACTCGCTGCAGAAAATATCCTTCAGCGACAGTTCAAAGCGGAAGCTCCCTGTGAGAAATGGGTGACAGATATCACCGAATTCAGGGCTGGCGGACAAAAACTGTACCTGTCCCCGATACTTGATTTGTTTAACGGGGAAATCGTGGCGTGGGAAACGGCCTGCAGGCCTGCAGAGGAGCTGGTGAAGCGCATGTTAAATAAGGGGCTGGAAAGCCTTGCAGAAGGAGAAAAACCGCTGCTCCACAGTGATCAAGGGTGGCATTACCGGATAAAAAGTTATCAGTCTGCCCTGGCAGACAAAGGGTTAGTGCAGAGCATGTCGCGCAAGGGCAACTGCCTTGATAATGCGGTAATGGAGAATTTCTTTGGTCACCTGAAAGAAGAAATGTACTATCGCCGGGACTACAGAAGTGTAGAAGAGCTGGAAAATGCCGTTAACGAATACATAACTTACTGGAATCAAAAAAGAATAAAACTCAGTCTTGGGGGACTCAGCCCGGTAGAATACCGGACTGAGTATCAAAAAGCCGGTTAACTGAAACTGTCCAGGTTTTGGGGTTCAGTTCATAGTGCGTCTTGTCAGGCCTACAAACCGTCTCTTTAACGCGTAGGGCGGATAAGGCGTTTTACGCCGCATCCGCCAGTGATGCCTGGTACGACGCCAGTTGAACTACAACCCCAGCGCCGTACCCACTAACAACCAGATATTCAGCGCCACGACCAGCACCACAATCACACAGCCTGTCTGTTTTACGCGTTTACTGTTCACCAGATCGCCCATCAACTTACTGTCACTGGTAAAAATCAGCAGTGGAACCAGCGCCAGAGCGATACCAAAACTTAACAGCACCTGACTCATAACCAGAATCCGTGTCGGATCTAATCCCATCAGAATGACAATAAATGACGGCAACATAGTGACTGTA
This sequence comes from Escherichia sp. WS1265, assembly GCF_046487585.1. Lineage (NCBI taxonomy): Bacteria > Pseudomonadati > Pseudomonadota > Gammaproteobacteria > Enterobacterales > Enterobacteriaceae > Escherichia > Escherichia sp. WS1265. The sequence continues at coordinate 200,101 of NZ_JBJQJE010000007.1, read as the reverse complement.
CGACGCACCCACAGCGGGATATGAAAGCGAATGAAGCCCTGCATCACCACCTGCCCCGCTAGTGTCCCCACCACCGTTGAGGACAATCCGGCAGCAACCAGGCTTAATCCAAAGACCGTTGCTGCAGCATGGCTTAACAACGGTTGCAGCGTCAAATAAGCCTCATCAAGATCGGCAACACCAGTATGACCAGAAAAGTGGAACGCCGCCGCAGCTGTAGCCATCATCGCCAGATTGACAAAACCGGCAATAGTCATGGCGATAGCCACATCCCATTTGGTGGCGGAATAACGTTGTTGACGCGAACCGCCATGTAAATGCTGAGTGAGCGAGGAGTGCAAATAAATCACATGCGGCATAATCGTCGCCCCTAACACGCCTGCTGCCAGGAAGACCGCTTCCGAAGTAGGTAAACTCGGGATCACCATTCCTTTACCCAGCTGCGCCAGGTTAGGCTGGGAGAAAATCAACTCGACAATGTAAGCCGCGGCAACAAACAACAGTAACCCACCAATCACTTTCTCCAGCGGTTTTTGCCCGCGACGTTGCAGCATTAAAATCAGGAAAGTCGCGATCCCCGTCAGCACCGCGCCCTGCAACAACGAAACACCAAGAATGAGTTTAAAACCGATCGCCGCACCAATAAATTCCGCCAGGTCGGTTGCCATCGCAATAATTTCTGCCTGAACCCAATAGAACCACACTACGGGACGCGGATAGTGATCGCGAATCTGCTCCGCCAGATTTTTACCGGTGGCAATCCCCAGTTTGGCAGAGAGGATCTGAATCAGCATCGCCATCAGGTTGGCCCAAACGACAACCCACAGTAGCTGATAGCCGAAGCTGGCACCCGCCTGAATATTGGTCGCAAAGTTACCGGGATCGATATAACCAATCGCCGCAATGAACGCAGGTCCCATTAATGCGAGCCTCATCTTGCGCGCCGCCCGTCCGCTGCTACTCTCAACGCGATAGTTCGTCATCTTGTGCCTCTAAAACATAGCCTTTGCTATGTTTCATGCTATGCTAAACGATAATGATTATCAAATTCATTTAAATGGGTTGTGGTGATTTCTCTGATAGACCAGGATTATGACTACGAAAAGATTGATGACTTGAATGTTATGGTTATGTTTAATGTTAGCACATTTACATAACTTTCAGCTTTCATACACAACATAGCAGAAATGTATGACAGCTCACTATTTTTGAAGCTTGTCACAGGACGTCATTATAGTGTGTGTCAGATCTCGTTTTCCTTAACCATGTTACATAGAATGTGCACGGAAATTTAACCTGCCTCATATTTGGAGCAAATATGGACCGCGTCCTTCATTTTGTACTGGCACTTGCCGTTGTTGCGATTCTCGCACTGCTGGTAAGCAGCGACCGCAAAAAAATTCGTATCCGTTATGTTATTCAACTGCTTGTTATCGAAGTGTTACTGGCGTGGTTCTTCCTGAACTCCGACGTTGGTTTAGGCTTCGTGAAAGGCTTCTCCGAAATGTTCGAAAAACTGCTCGGATTTGCCAACGAAGGGACTAACTTCGTCTTTGGTAGCATGAATGATCAAGGCCTGGCATTCTTCTTCCTGAAAGTGCTGTGCCCAATCGTCTTTATCTCTGCATTGATCGGTATTCTCCAGCACATTCGCGTGTTGCCGGTGATTATCCGCGCAATTGGTTTCCTGCTCTCCAAAGTCAACGGCATGGGCAAACTGGAATCCTTTAACGCCGTCAGCTCCCTGATTCTTGGTCAGTCTGAAAACTTTATTGCCTATAAAGATATCCTTGGCAAAATCTCCCGTAACCGTATGTACACCATGGCAGCAACGGCGATGTCCACCGTGTCGATGTCCATCGTTGGTGCATACATGACCATGCTGGAACCGAAATACGTCGTTGCAGCGCTGGTACTGAACATGTTCAGCACCTTTATCGTGCTGTCGCTGATCAACCCTTACCGTGTTGATGCCAGCGAAGAGAACATTCAGATGTCCAACCTGCACGAAGGTCAGAGCTTCTTCGAAATGCTGGGTGAATACATTCTGGCAGGTTTCAAAGTTGCCATTATCGTTGCCGCAATGCTGATCGGCTTTATCGCCCTGATCGCCGCGCTGAACGCACTGTTTGCTACCGTGACTGGCTGGTTTGGCTACAGCATCTCCTTCCAGGGCATCCTGGGCTACATCTTCTATCCGATTGCATGGGTGATGGGTGTTCCTTCCAGTGAAGCACTGCAAGTGGGCAGTATCATGGCGACCAAACTGGTTTCCAACGAGTTCGTTGCGATGATGGATCTGCAGAAAATTGCTTCCACGCTCTCTCCGCGTGCTGAAGGCATCATCTCTGTGTTCCTGGTTTCCTTCGCTAACTTCTCTTCAATCGGGATTATCGCAGGTGCAGTTAAAGGCCTGAATGAAGAGCAAGGTAACGTGGTTTCTCGCTTCGGTCTGAAACTGGTTTACGGCTCTACCCTGGTGAGTGTGCTGTCTGCGTCAATCGCAGCACTGGTGCTGTAAAACCATACATAAAAAAGCCGGGGATCATTCCCCGGCTTTTTTACGCCTGTTAATCAGCTAATGGCTGCGGGCGACCAATCAAATACCCTTGCAGATATTGCACCCCGAGCTTATGCAATAGCGCCTGCTGCTGTTGCGTCTCGACAAACTCCGCGACCACACTCAATGACTTCGCTTTCGCCAGATCGGTAATTGATCTCACAATCATCGCATCCAGCGTATTCGTGACGATATCTTTCACAAAGACACCATCAATTTTGATGATATCAGCCTGCAAACGCTTTAACCGTTCGTAGTTGGCATAGCCGGTGCCAAAGTCATCAATCGCAATCCGGAAGCCAAACTTATGCAGTTGCTCGATGTTGTACATGCTGCTTTCTGCGTTAGAAAACGCCTGCTCCTCGGTGATCTCAAGAATGACCGCCTGCGGGGAGATGTGATAACGCTTAAACAGACGAATAATCCGCCCGGCAATATTCTTTTGCAGCAGCGTGAGCGGCATTAAATTGACTGAAAAGCGCGGACCTTTTTTGTCGCAAGGGTGTGTTGCCAGCCACTTCAACAAGGATTCCAGCACTTGCAAATCAAAACGCGCGCTAAGGTTAAACTGAGCAATAAGGGGCAGAAACTTATCCGGGGTCATAATGCCGCCGTCATATTTCAGTCGCGCGAGGATTTCATCATAACCTTCACCCTCTTTGTTGCGAATTGGCTGGGCGTAGAGCAGCAAATCCCCCTGATCTAACGCCGTGCGAATGGTATTCAGCAATAGCACCTGTTTAGTGGTCTGCCCGGAAACCATCTCCTCTCTGCTATCCAGCGCCAGCACATGATGATGTGCACAGGATTGCTCCGCCAGCCAGCTTAACTGCCCCAACAAGGGTTGCAGGGTTTCCTGATTTCCATCAAAACGCCCCCAGGCAGCACCATAGCCCATATCCAGCCCGGTATTGTTCCAGTGAATTTGCCGACTATTCAGGATGTTAACCATATGCTGGAGTCGCCCTTCCGTTTCCGGCCCGCTCAGCACTAACAGCAGTTCACTACCCGGCAATTGATACAACTTTTCGTTTTCCTGCATCAACGGCAGCAGCGTACGGTAAATTGATCGGATACAGTGAACGCGCATCATTAAGCCGTAATGACGACTCATAAACTCAAGATTATCAATGCGCAGGCAGCAAAAACTCTTGCCCGCCTCTTGCTCCGGCGCTTGTTCTAACGCACGAAAGTTGGGTAGGAGCGTTAACGGATCGGTCAGCGCCTGCAAATGCCAGCGGCGATTAAGCCATTCACTGCGATGATAAATGCGCACCATATAGAGCAGGCAAACGCTAAAGGAAATCAGCACCGCGAGAATAAATGCCAGCGAATATTCGGTTTCCACCCCTTGCAAAAAGTTCTGGTTGTAATTCAGAAGGCAAAGCGTTGAAACAGCCCAGGTGAGATTTAAAAACGGATAGCGGAGCTTACCGACCCCGAGGGTAAAGATAATGAAGAAAACGGGCACCAGGTAACCGGCAATAAAGTCATTTTCATACGGTGTGCACAGCAGAAGTAGCAGCACGCTTAACGCTGCCAGCCAGCTTAAGGTAAATGCGCGTTTCTCTTTGCCCAACGACGGAGCGATATCCCTGCGCCACAATATCTGCGCAAAGTGGGGACTTACAATCATGCGAGTGAGATAGTAGAAAAGCATGTTGTAAATCAGCACAGCGGTGAAAAGGCTTAGTAAATCAACGACTGTGAAAATGGCATCCGCATCGCCGAAAAAGGTGGATATCTTTAGCGGGAAATCAAAAAAGCTCCCCACAAGATACATGCTGCATTTGATGCCGATCGGCGTCACCAAACCAAGCCAGAAAAGACGTTGCCAGACATATCCGCTGGTCAATCCATAACGCCAACGCGTCCCCAGCTGCCAGCGTAATATTGCGCAGGCACACAACACCACAAACGTCTGGCTGCCGAGCATGACCGCGGTCTGTAAAAAAGAGAGATGAAAGTTCCACAGATTGGTGCAAAACATCCCGCATAAAACGGGAACGACACCGCGCCAGCCAAAGATAAACAAGATTGACAGCATTACGCACAGTGGCATCCACGCCAGAAAGATATAACTGGAATGGATAATGGCAAGTGGCGAAATAAAACGGGATAGCTGAATAAGTACCACGGTGAGCGTAAACGCTAGTGTGAATATCTTGATATTTTTTATCAGGTTATGCTCCACAAACATGAGTACACTACTCTCACTGATCGGGGTTTTCAGGCACACAAATAATAAGTTTATTCGCATCGCGAAGCAAACAGGGGCCAGCCTGTTGCCGATTTTTCATCCAATGATGCTTTCACCAGGCGGCGCTAACCCGGACGTAGACTGTATTACAAAAGCGGCAAAAAGCAGAGACAAAAAACCCCCGCTTTACAGCGAGGGTTTGAAATTTGGTGGAGCTAAGCGGGATCGAACCGCTGACCTCTTGCATGCCATGCAAGCGCTCTCCCAGCTGAGCTATAGCCCCACGATGCGTTTACGTACCAAATTTGCTGGGTGCAAAATTTGGTGGAGCTAAGCGGGATCGAACCGCTGACCTCTTGCATGCCATGCAAGCGCTCTCCCAGCTGAGCTATAGCCCCGTCACGTAAAGCTTGTCGAGTTGACGGGCGGCATCATATGAATTCCGCCCGAATGTGTCAACGGCAAATTGCAACGTGTAGTTTCAATCGCTGAAAAATCAGGCAAATGAACAATTTTGGAAAACCGCTCGCATTCAGTAGTTATTCATGTCACGGTTTCCTGTAAAGTGGTGTTATAAAATGAACGACTAATAGACCCACATACATTCAGGGAATTGTTATGTTCAAGGAGAGGATGACACCAGATGAACTTGCCAGACTGACCGGCTATAGCCGCCAGACCATTAATAAATGGGTACGCAAGGAAGGCTGGACAACGTCACCAAAACCTGGCGTCCAGGGTGGCAAAGCCCGACTGGTTCACGTCAATGAACAGGTTCGTGAATATATTCGCAATGCTGAACGTCCAGAAGGTCAGGGAGAAGCGCCTGCCCTGTCTAGTGATGCGCCGCTTGAAGTGTTGCTGGTGACACTGGCGAAAGAGATGACGCCAGTTGAACAAAAACAGTTTACATCCTTGCTTCTGCGGGAAGGGATTATCGGATTATTACAACGCTTAGGGATTCGCGATAGCAAATAATATGAAAAGATTACGCAATAAAATGACCACCGAAGAACTGGCTGAATGCCTCGGTGTGGCTAAACAAACTGTTAACCGTTGGATCAGAGAAAAAGGCTGGAAAACGGAAAAATTTCCTGGCGTGAAAGGCGGTCGTGCCAGACTTATTCTGGTCGATACGCAAGTTTGCGAGTTTATTCAGAACACGCCTGCGTTCCATAACACACCAATGTTGATGGAAGCTGAAGAGAGAATTGCTGAATACGCTCCTGGAGCACGCGCCCCGGCGTATCGACAAATCATCAGCGCAATAGACAACATGACTCACAGTGAGCAGGAAAAAGTTGCGCAATTTTTGTCACGCGAAGGAATTCGCAATTTCCTCGCCCGTCTCGATATTGACGAATCAGCATAAATAAAAAACGGCAGGGGTATCTCTCCTGCCGTTTATCTTTTATGCGCTAATTACTGCTGATTTTCGCGTTCAGCAATAAAAGCCAGCGCTTTGTTGATACGCTCGATACTGCGGGTCTTACCAATTGCGTGAACGGTAACATCCAGTGCTGGAGACTGCCCCGCACCGGTTACGGCGACACGCAGCGGCATACCAACTTTACCCATACCCACTTCCAGCTCATCCGCCGTCGCCTGAATAGCGTGATGAACGTTTTCAGCGGTCCAGTCAGTAATCGCAGTCAGTTTGTCACGAACCACTTCCAGCGGCTGACGCGCAACCGGACGCAGATGTTTTTTCGCGGCGTCGGCATCGAACTCAGTAAAATCTTCGTAGAAATAGCGGCAGCTCTGTGCCATCTCTTTCAGCGTCTTGCAGCGTTCACCCAGTAGTTTCACCAGATCAGCCAGCTGCGGGCCGTTACGGGTATCGATATTTTCCTGCTCAATGTGCCACTGTAAGTGAGTAGCAACATACTCCGGCGGCAGCGCGTTAATGTAGTGATGGTTCAGCCACAGCAGCTTGTCGGTGTTGAACGCACTGGCAGATTTGCTGACGGCATTCAGAGTGAAGTATTTGATCATCTCTTCACGAGTGAAGATTTCCTGATCGCCGTGGGACCAGCCCAGACGCACCAGATAGTTCAGCAGTGCTTCGGGCAAATAACCGTCATCACGATACTGCATTACGCTGACCGCCCCGTGACGTTTGGACAGTTTTTTACCGTCATCGCCGTTGATCATAGAAACGTGCGCGTAAACCGGTACCGGCGCTTTCAGGGCTTTAAGAATGTTGATCTGGCGTGGCGTGTTGTTGATATGGTCTTCGCCACGGATAACATGGGTGATTTCCATATCCCAGTCGTCAACCACCACACAGAAGTTATAGGTTGGGGAACCATCGGTACGGCGAATGATCAGATCATCCAGCTCCTGGTTGCTGAACTCGATCGGGCCACGGATCTGATCGTCAAAAACAACAGAACCTTCCTGCGGGTTAGCAAAACGTACAACGCACGGTTCATCATCAGCATGATGCTCATGGCTGTGGCGGCAGCGACCGTCATAACGCGGCTTCTCACCTTTCGCCATTTGCTCTTCGCGCAGCGCTTCCAGGCGCTCTTTAGAGCAATAGCATTTATAAGCAGTGCCCTCTTCCAGCATCTGATCGATCACCGCGTTGTAGCGATCAAAACGTTTGGTCTGGTAGTACGGACCTTCATCCCACTCCAGGCTCAGCCAGTTCATGCCATCCATAATGGCTTCGATAGCTTCCGGCGTGGAACGCTCAAGATCGGTGTCTTCAATACGCAGCACGAACTCACCGCCGTGGTTACGTGCAAAAAGCCAGGAGTAAAGAGCAGTACGCGCGCCGCCAACGTGCAGATAGCCTGTTGGGCTTGGCGCGAAGCGAGTTTTGATTTTCATGAAATGGCCTTACGTTTAGAAAGATGCCGACAACCGGCAAATCCTGGAAAAATTGAGTGGGCGATATTCTATCACTCCCGCCTGATTCCTCAATGTAGTTCGGGTTGCAACCTTACGCATTATTGTTTTCGTTGACAAATTGCGCAACACGGTCTGTTTTGCGATCATCTTGCTTAAATTTACGACGAACGAACAATTTCTTTAGAAAATGCGTTGACTCATTTTGAACTCTCCCTATAATGCGACTCCACACAGCGGGGGTGATTAGCTCAGCTGGGAGAGCACCTCCCTTACAAGGAGGGGGTCGGCGGTTCGATCCCGTCATCACCCACCAACTACTTTATGTAGTCTCCGCCGTGTAGCAAGAAATTGAGAAGTGGGTGATTAGCTCAGCTGGGAGAGCACCTCCCTTACAAGGAGGGGGTCGGCGGTTCGATCCCGTCATCACCCACCACTTTCTCGCCAGCTAAATTTCTTGTAAAAATGTGAAGTACCGAAGTGGGTGATTAGCTCAGCTGGGAGAGCACCTCCCTTACAAGGAGGGGGTCGGCGGTTCGATCCCGTCATCACCCACCACTTCGGGTCGTTAGCTCAGTTGGTAGAGCAGTTGACTTTTAATCAATTGGTCGCAGGTTCGAATCCTGCACGACCCACCAATGTAAAAAAGCGCCCTAAAGGCGCTTTTTTGCTATCTGCGATACTCAAAGATTCGAACCTGCAGCAGGTTCGAGTTGAGCGCAGCGAAACAACGGAGCCGCTCGCGGCGACGGCCCGAAGGGCGAGCGAAGCGAGTCATCCTGCACGACCCACCAACAATGTAAAAAAGCGCCCTAAAGGCGCTTTTTTACTATATGCGGTTTGTAAGATTGATTTTTCTTCTCAAGTTCCTTGTTCTTCTGCCGATATTACCTCGTACAGTGACGAGGACTGAACAATGGCCACTATCTCTTCAACTTCAATTCCTTCCATACAAACACAGAGTAGTAACAGGGCATCAGAAGGTAGCGATGTTGCTTCACAAATTGCGCGGATAAGTCAGCAAATCATCAAACTCACTCAACAAATTAAAGAGATTGCAGACACTAGCGGCAGTGCTGAAGACAAGCAAAAACAGGCCGAATTGATTCAGCAGCAAATCACCCTACTGGAAACACAACTGGCGCAGTTGCAGAGACAGCAGGCAGAAAAAGCGCAGGAGAAAGAGCAGCGTTTGTCTCTGAATGCATCCCTTCCAAATCCTGTTGAAAAAACGACTCATATCGATATCTATATCTGATACAGCGGATCCCCTTCCCGCCCAGCCATTAGCGCACGGCCCTGGTCTCGTACCACGTCCCATAACGCTTCAGCGGCGGTGGAAAGTGAACGGTTCTTCCTGCGCACCAGCATCAACTGGCGTTCAACCACCGGCGTAATGCGCTTTACCACCAGTGGGCTACCTTCAGGCAATGGTAGCGCCAGTGCGGGAAGAATACTGATGCCGATGCCTGCGGCTACCATCGGGAACAGCGTCGCCGGATGTCCAATCTCCTGCACAATATTCACCTGAATACCATTGCGCGCCAGCGCTGCGTCAATCAGCGGTCGGCTGCCTGACGCGTAATCCTGCAACACCAATTTCGCTCCCTGTAATGCCTGCCAGGGTACATAATCTTCCACGGCCAAAGCGCTATCGCGATGGCAAAGCAGAAAGAAAGGCTCGGAAAGAATCGCTTCACATTGCAGATCGCCCACTGGGCCTGGATCGATGACGATGCCAAAGTCGACATCTCCCTGACGAATACTTTCCATCACCCACTGCTGCGGACGATCGTGCAGGACAAACTGAATATCTGGATAGCGGCGATGGCTTTCAGCAATGCATTGCGGAATAAGATGCGCGGAAATGGTCTGGCTGGCAGCGACCCGAACTTTTCCGCTCAGTTGTTGCCCCATACGCCCGGTATCGCGCAACGTGCTGTTAAGTTCATCCAGCAGTCGCTCAAGACGCAAAGCCAACTGCTGCCCTGCATCTGTAAGCACCACTTCACGCGTGGTTCTGTCCAGCAGGCGAACACCAGTATGATTTTCCAGCTCCTTCACACTGTGACTTACTGCCGACTGGCTCAGGCCGATACGCTCTCCTGCACGACTAAAACTTTTCTCCTGCGCTACTGTGACGAAAACCTTTAATTGTTTTAAAGAATAATTCATCTGTTTTCTTCATGAATGGATGCAATAAATCAATTTTATTTCTCAAACTGGAAGAAGCACAATAGAACCATCGATCATCTGGAGTCTTTATGAAACTTTTTCGTATCCTCGATCCTTTCACCTTAACCCTGATCACGGTGGTGTTGCTGGCCTCTTTCTTTCCGGCCAGAGGCGATTTCGTCCCCTTCTTTGAAAATCTGACCACCGCAGCGATTGCCCTGCTGTTTTTTATGCACGGCGCGAAGTTGTCGCGTGAGGCGATTATTGCTGGCGGTGGTCACTGGCGACTGCATTTGTGGGTAATGTGCAGCACTTTCGTGCTGTTTCCGATTCTGGGTGTACTGTTTGCCTGGTGGAAACCGGTAAATGTCGACCCGATGCTCTACTCCGGTTTTCTCTACTTGTGCATTCTCCCGGCTACCGTGCAGTCTGCAATCGCCTTTACTTCAATGGCGGGCGGTAACGTCGCGGCAGCAGTTTGTTCTGCGTCAGCATCCAGCCTGTTGGGGATTTTCCTTTCACCATTGCTGGTTGGTCTGGTGATGAATGTTCACGGTGCGGGAGGCAGCCTTGAGCAGGTCGGTAAAATTATGCTGCAATTGCTGCTGCCGTTTGTATTGGGGCATCTTTCCCGGCCGTGGATTGGTGACTGGGTGTCGCGCAATAAAAAATGGATTGCGAAAACTGACCAGACGTCCATTCTGTTGGTGGTTTATACAGCGTTCAGCGAAGCCGTCGTTAATGGTATCTGGCATAAAGTTGGCTGGGGATCATTGCTGTTTATCGTGGTGGTCAGCTGCGTTCTTCTGGCTATCGTGATTGTAGTTAACGTCTTTATGGCACGCCGACTGGGCTTCAATAAGGCAGATGAAATTACTATCGTCTTTTGTGGTTCGAAAAAGAGTCTGGCAAATGGCATCCCGATGGCAAACATTCTTTTCCCCACATCGGTGATCGGTATGATGGTGCTGCCTCTGATGATTTTCCATCAGATCCAATTGATGGTCTGTGCGGTGCTGGCGCGTCGATACAAACACCAGACCGAACAGTTACAGGCGCAGCAGGAAAGCCGCGCCAATAAAGCTTAAAGAGGACGCTTCAGGGGCTGGACCAGTTGCGTCAGCCCCTCAGTTTTAATCAGCAGCGTGATTTGCATTAGCTCACCGAGCTTCCCTGCCGGGAACTCATCTTTGCGGGCAAACCACAGAAGATACTCCTCCGGCAGGTCGATTAAGCGACGCCCTTTGTATTTGCCAAACGGCATTATCGTATTGGCTATTTCAATCAGCTGCTCTTTTTCCATCTCAGCTACCCAGCAAACGCAGCATTTCCGCTTCGTCGATGACTTCAATGCCCAGTTCCTGCGCCTTCGCCAGTTTAGATCCTGCAGCTTCACCCGCTATCACCAGATCGGTTTTCTTCGACACGCTGCCCGCGACTTTCGCGCCCAGTTCGACCAGTCGAGCTTTAGCGTCATCACGCGACATCTGGCTTAAGCTGCCCGTAAGCACCACGGTTTTACCAGCAAACGGGCTGTCAATCTCTTCCACGTTAATCACCACCGGCGCAGGCCAGTGAACGCCTTCCGCCAACAGCTCGCTGATGACATTGCGGTTGCTTTCTTCGGCAAAGAAGTTGTGAACGTGGGAGGCAACGACAATGCCAACATCAGGCACCTTTTGCAGCTCTTCAATCGAAGCGGCTTCCAGCGCTTCCAGCGTGCCGAAATATGCCGCCAGACCTGCTGCGGTGGCCTCGCCGACTTCACGGATGCCAAGTGCATAGAGGAAGCGGGCAAAGGTGGTTTCTTTCGCTTTTTCCAGCGCGTTAACCACATTTTGTGCCGATTTCGGCCCCATGCGCTCCAGTCCGGTCAGTTTGCCTGCGGTGAGTTTGAACAGATCCGCCGGAGTGTGGACATATTCTTTTTCAACCAGCTGATCGATGATTTTGTCGCCCATACCGTCAACGTCCATCGCACGGCGGGAAACAAAGTGTTTCAGCGACTCTTTACGCTGCGCACCGCAAATCAGGCCACCGGTACAGCGGGCAACCGCTTCTCCTTCCACACGCTCAACGTCAGAACCACATACCGGACAATGCGTCGGGAATACAACCTCACGGGTATCTTCCGGGCGTTCAGAAAGCACGACGTTAACCACCTGCGGGATCACGTCGCCAGCGCGGCGAATCACCACTTTATCGCCAATGCGTAAACCAAGACGTTCGATTTCATCCGCATTGTGTAAGGTTGCGTTACTCACCAGCACGCCTGCAACATGGACAGGTTCCAGACGCGCAACAGGCGTAATCGCGCCAGTACGCCCAACCTGAAACTCGACGTCACGCACAAAGGTCATCTGTTCCTGCGCCGGGAATTTAAACGCTACCGCCCAGCGCGGGGCACGCGCGACAAAGCCAAGCTGCTCCTGCTGTGTCAGTGAGTTGACCTTAATCACCACGCCGTCGATATCAAAGCCCAGCGTCGGGCGGTCTTCTTCCACTTTGTGATAGAACGCCAGCACTTCTTCCGCCGATTCACAAAGCGTTACCCGGTCGCTGACCGGCAAACCCCACTTTTTAAATTGCAGTAAACGGCCAAGATGAGTATTCGGCAGCTCGCCACCTTCCAGAATACCGACGCCATAGCAGAAAAAAGTGAGCGGTCGCTTCGCTGTAATACGCGGATCAAGCTGACGCAGTGAACCAGCAGCCGCATTACGTGGGTTAGCAAACACTTTCCCGCCCGTGCGTCGCGCATCTTCGTTAATCTTTTCGAACCCCGCCTGCGGCAGGAACACTTCACCACGCACTTCCAGACGCGCCGGGATATTCTCTCCGTGTAGCTTCAGCGGAATGGCGCGAATAGTACGCACATTAGACGTGATATCTTCCCCGGTAGTACCATCGCCACGCGTCGCGGCACTGACCAAAACGCCATTTTCATACAGAATACTGACAGCAAGGCCATCCAGCTTCAGCTCACAGCACCAGGTGACTTTCTCGTTGCTTTTCAGACGGTCCTGCACACGTTTGTTGAAAGCAAGAAAGCTTTCTTCATCAAAAACGTTATCCAGCGACAGCATTGGCACTTCATGGCGGATCTGGCTGAAAGCCGCCAGCGGCGCAGCACCTACACGTTGGGTAGGCGAATCAGGCGTAATCAGTTCTGGATGTTTGGTTTCCAGCTCGCGCAGTTCGCGCATCAGTCTGTCGTATTCAGCGTCGGGAATTTCCGGCGCATCCATCACATGATAAAGATATTCATGATGGCGAAGCGTCGTTCGCAGTTCTGTCAGTTGTTGTTCGATTGATTCCATATCGCACCATCAATGCTAAAAACCCCCGACAAGCGGGGGTTCGAAGAGGAGTTAATTTGCCTTAAGTGTATCAGGCGTTGGCGTCTTTGACTTCGCGGATGATGTCCTGGTACTCGCGCAATTTCTGCGGAGTCATCATACGGCGCTGATCGTCAAGCACTACACCGCCCACTTCATCGGCAATATGCTGCGCAGATTGCAGCATCAGCTTGAAGTTCTGCAGCTCGTCACCGTAAGACGGTACCTGCATAAAGATAGTGACACCCGGAGTAGTGAAATCCTTCATTTCAGGATCAAAGGTTCCCGGTTTCACCATATTCGCCAGGCTGAATAACGCCGGGCCGCTGCCATCCGGGCTAAGATGACGATGGTAAATATTCATATCGCCAAAAATGAAGCCCGCTTGTTGAATGCTGTTAAGAAGCAGTTCACCGTTTAGCTCGCTACCGTGATGCGCCGCGACGTTCATGATAATCACCGCTTCTTTACGCTTCGGTTTATCCATAACTGGAGCCGGTTCCGCTACAGGCTCAGGCTGTGGTACCGCTACGGGTTCTGCAGGCTGGAAAGCCTGTTGTGCCGGTTGCGGTGCTGAATGCACTGGCTGCGGCGCTGACGCGACTTGTGGCGAAACTGGCTGCTGCAACGGCTGTTCAGGCTGCGGCTGATAGGCAGGCTGCTGCACGGGTTGCTGCACCGGCTGCGCTGGACGCGGAGCATGTTGCGGCGGTACCTGCGCTTCAGGCGGCTGCTGGACCGGTTGACGCGGCTGCGCAGACGCATAAGGCGGTTGGTACTGGTGTTGCGGCGACGGACGAGCAGCCTCATGCTCCTGGGCGTTAGCCGGGGCATGATTCACGCGGTGAACACGAACCTCACCAACGCCCTCATCATCTTCGACATCCTCGTCATAAGAATCGTCGTCACGTTTTGACTTCATTCGTTTTAATGGCCGATCGCGGAACATAGAAGATCGTTCTTTACGGCTGGTCCAGAAACCATGTACCAGTAAAGCGATTATGGCGATCGCGCCAACAATGATTAATATCAGACGCAAATCCTGCATCATTATATTCTCTGTTGTTCTAACACCTTGCCACCACGGCAAACATTTACTCACTAAGAGTATTTGCCGATTACCTCAAGTGCAAGTGCACTATTAACTTTCACAGCACAAAGATAGATGAAATCGTGCTTTTTGCTGTTTTTTCGAACATATCCTAACTGTCCATTGCGCAATTACCCGGTAAAATACGCAGAATTTTCCTGGGATTGGTCAAAAGGAGCTCATCCTGATTATGGTTTCATCATTCACATCTGCCCCACGCAGCGGTTTTTACTATTTTGCGCAAGGCTGGAAGCTCGTCTCGCAACCTGGGATTCGGCGTTTCGTTATTTTACCGCTGCTGGTCAATATTTTGTTGATGGGGGGCGCATTCTGGTGGCTCTTTACGCAACTCGATGTCTGGATCCCGACTCTCATGAGTTATGTTCCGGACTGGTTACAATGGCTGAGCTATCTGTTGTGGCCTCTGGCAGTCATCTCCGTGCTGTTAGTGTTTGGCTATTTCTTCTCAACGATTGCTAACTGGATTGCCGCTCCGTTTAACGGTTTATTGGCTGAACAACTGGAAGCACGATTGACTGGCGCTACACCGCCAGATACCGGGATTTTCGGTATCATGAAAGATGTGCCGCGAATCATGAAACGCGAATGGCAAAAATTTGCGTGGTATCTGCCGCGCGCAATTGTATTGCTAATTCTTTACTTCATCCCTGGTATTGGGCAAACCGTCGCGCCGGTACTGTGGTTCCTGTTTAGCGCCTGGATGTTAGCCATCCAGTATTGCGATTACCCCTTCGATAACCACAAAGTGCCGTTTAAAGAGATGCGCACCGCCCTGCGCACACGCAAAATCACCAATATGCAGTTTGGTGCTTTAACCAGCCTGTTTACGATGATCCCTCTGCTTAATCTGTTCATCATGCCCGTTGCCGTTTGTGGTGCGACGGCGATGTGGGTCGATTGCTATCGCGATAAACACGCGATGTGGCGGTAACAATCTACCGGTTATTTTGTAAACCGCTTGTGTGAAACAGGGGTGGCTTATGCCGCCCCTTATTCCATCTTGCATGTCATTATTTCCCTTCTGCATATAGATATGCTAAATCCTTACTTCCGCATATTCTCTGAGCGGGTATGCTACCTGTTGTATCCCAATTTCATACAGTTAAGGACAGGCCATGAGTAAGATTTTTGAAGATAACTCGCTGACTATCGGTCACACGCCGCTGGTTCGCCTGAATCGCATCGGTAACGGACGCATTCTGGCGAAGGTGGAATCTCGTAACCCCAGCTTCAGCGTTAAGTGCCGTATCGGTGCCAACATGATTTGGGATGCCGAAAAACGCGGCGTGCTGAAACCAGGCGTTGAACTGGTTGAACCAACCAGCGGTAATACCGGGATTGCACTGGCCTATGTCGCTGCCGCTCGCGGTTACAAACTTACCCTGACCATGCCAGAAACCATGAGTATTGAACGCCGCAAGCTGCTGAAAGCGTTAGGTGCAAACCTGGTGCTGACCGAAGGTGCTAAAGGCATGAAAGGCGCAATCCAAAAAGCAGAAGAAATTGTCGCCAGCAATCCAGAGAAATACCTGCTGCTGCAACAATTCAGCAATCCGGCAAACCCTGAAATTCACGAAAAAACCACCGGTCCGGAGATCTGGGAAGATACCGACGGTCAGGTTGATGTATTTATTGCTGGCGTTGGGACTGGCGGTACGCTGACCGGCGTCAGCCGCTACATTAAAGGCACCAAAGGCAAGACCGATCTTATCTCTGTCGCCGTTGAGCCAACCGATTCTCCAGTTATCGCCCAGGCACTGGCTGGTGAAGAGATTAAACCTGGCCCGCATAAAATTCAGGGTATTGGCGCAGGTTTTATCCCGGCTAACCTCGATCTCAAGCTGGTCGATAAAGTCATTGGCATCACCAATGAAGAAGCCATTTCTACCGCGCGTCGTCTGATGGAAGAAGAAGGTATTCTTGCTGGTATCTCTTCTGGAGCAGCTGTTGCTGCGGCGTTGAAACTACAAGAAGATGAAAGCTTTACCAACAAGAATATTGTGGTTATTCTACCGTCATCGGGTGAGCGTTATTTAAGCACCGCATTGTTTGCCGATCTCTTCACTGAGAAAGAATTGCAACAGTAATGCCAGCTTGTTAAAAATGCGTAAAAAAGCACCTTTTCAGGTGCTTTTTTGTGGCCTGCTTCAAACTTTCGCCCCTCCTGGCATTGATTCAGCCTGTCGGAACTGGTATTTAACCAGACTAATTATTTTGATGCGCGAAATTAATCGTTACAGGAAAAGCCAAAGCTGAATCGATTTTATGATTTGGTTCAATTCTTCCTTTAGCGGCATAATGTTTAATGACGTACGAAACGTCAGCGGTCAACACCCGCCAGCAATGGACTGTATTGCGCTCTTCGTGCGTCGCGTCTGTTAAAAACTGGCGCTAACAATACAGGCTAAAGTCGAACCGCCAGGCTAGACTTTAGTTCCACAACACTAAACCTATAAGTTGGGGAAATACAATGTTCCAGCAAGAAGTTACCATTACCGCTCCGAACGGTCTGCACACCCGCCCTGCTGCCCAGTTTGTAAAAGAAGCTAAGGGCTTCACTTCTGAAATTACTGTGACTTCCAACGGCAAAAGCGCCAGCGCGAAAAGCCTGTTTAAACTGCAGACTCTGGGCCTGACTCAAGGTACCGTTGTGACTATCTCCGCAGAAGGCGAAGACGAGCAGAAAGCGGTTGAACATCTGGTTAAACTGATGGCGGAACTCGAGTAATTTCCCGGGTTCTTTTAAAAATCAGTCACAAGTAAGGTAGGGTTATGATTTCAGGCATTTTAGCATCCCCGGGTATCGCTTTCGGTAAAGCTCTGCTTCTGAAAGAAGACGAAATTGTCATTGACCGGAAAAAAATTTCTGCCGACCAGGTTGATCAGGAAGTTGAACGTTTTCTGAGCGGTCGTGCCAAGGCATCAGCCCAGCTGGAAACGATCAAAACGAAAGCTGGTGAAACGTTCGGTGAAGAAAAAGAAGCCATCTTTGAAGGGCATATTATGCTGCTCGAAGATGAGGAGCTGGAGCAGGAAATCATAGCCCTGATTAAAGATAAGCACATGACAGCTGACGCAGCTGCTCATGAAGTTATCGAAGGTCAGGCTTCTGCCCTGGAAGAGCTGGATGATGAATACCTGAAAGAACGTGCGGCTGACGTACGTGATATCGGTAAGCGCCTGCTGCGCAACATCCTGGGCCTGAAGATTATCGACCTGAGCGCCATTCAGGATGAAGTCATTCTGGTTGCCGCTGACCTGACGCCGTCCGAAACTGCACAGCTGAACCTGAAGAAGGTGCTGGGTTTCATCACCGACGCGGGTGGCCGTACTTCCCACACCTCTATCATGGCGCGTTCTCTGGAACTGCCTGCTATCGTGGGTACCGGTAGCGTCACCTCTCAGGTGAAAAATGACGACTATCTGATTCTGGATGCCGTAAATAATCAGGTTTACGTCAATCCAACCAACGAAGTTATTGATAAAATGCGCGCTGTTCAGGAGCAAGTGGCTTCTGAAAAAGCAGAGCTTGCTAAACTGAAAGATCTGCCAGCTATTACGCTGGACGGTCACCAGGTAGAAGTGTGCGCTAACATTGGTACGGTTCGTGACGTTGAAGGTGCAGAGCGTAACGGCGCTGAAGGCGTTGGTCTGTATCGTACTGAGTTCCTGTTCATGGACCGCGACGCGCTGCCCACTGAAGAAGAACAGTTTGCTGCTTACAAAGCAGTGGCTGAAGCGTGTGGCTCGCAGGCGGTTATCGTTCGTACCATGGACATCGGCGGCGACAAAGAGCTGCCATACATGAACTTCCCGAAAGAAGAGAACCCGTTCCTCGGCTGGCGCGCTATCCGTATCGCGATGGATCGTAAAGAGATCCTGCGCGATCAGCTCCGCGCTATCCTGCGTGCCTCAGCTTTCGGTAAATTGCGCATTATGTTCCCGATGATCATCTCTGTTGAAGAAGTACGTGCACTGCGCAAAGAGATCGAAATCTACAAACAGGAACTGCGCGACGAAGGTAAAGCGTTTGACGAGTCAATTGAAATCGGCGTAATGGTGGAAACACCGGCTGCCGCAACAATTGCACGTCATTTAGCCAAAGAAGTTGATTTCTTTAGTATCGGCACCAATGATTTAACGCAGTACACTCTGGCAGTTGACCGTGGTAATGATATGATTTCACACCTTTACCAGCCAATGTCACCGTCCGTGCTGAACTTGATCAAGCAAGTTATTGATGCTTCTCATGCTGAAGGCAAATGGACTGGCATGTGTGGTGAGCTTGCTGGCGATGAACGTGCTACACTTCTGTTGCTGGGGATGGGTCTGGACGAATTCTCTATGAGCGCCATTTCTATCCCGCGCATTAAGAAGATTATCCGTAACACGAACTTCGAAGATGCGAAGGTGTTAGCAGAGCAGGCTCTTGCTCAACCGACAACGGACGAGTTAATGACGCTGGTTAACAAGTTCATTGAAGAAAAAACAATCTGCTAATCCACGAGATGCGGCCCAATTTACTGCTTAGGAGAAGATCATGGGTTTGTTCGATAAACTGAAATCTCTGGTTTCCGACGACAAGAAGGATACCGGAACTATTGAGATCATTGCTCCGCTCTCTGGCGAGATCGTCAATATCGAAGACGTGCCGGATGTCGTTTTTGCGGAAAAAATCGTTGGTGATGGCATTGCTATCAAACCAACTGGAAACAAAATGGTCGCGCCTGTAGACGGCACCATTGGTAAAATCTTTGAAACCAACCACGC
This sequence comes from Escherichia sp. WS1265, assembly GCF_046487585.1. Lineage (NCBI taxonomy): Bacteria > Pseudomonadati > Pseudomonadota > Gammaproteobacteria > Enterobacterales > Enterobacteriaceae > Escherichia > Escherichia sp. WS1265. The sequence goes on along the minus strand of NZ_JBJQJE010000007.1, from coordinate 181,091 downwards.
GTTCTCTATCGAATCTGATAGCGGCGTTGAACTGTTCGTCCACTTCGGTATCGACACCGTTGAACTGAAAGGCGAAGGCTTCAAGCGTATTGCTGAAGAAGGTCAGCGCGTGAAAGTTGGCGATACTGTCATTGAATTTGATCTGCCGCTGCTGGAAGAGAAAGCCAAGTCTACCCTGACTCCGGTTGTTATCTCCAACATGGACGAAATCAAAGAACTGATCAAACTGTCCGGTAGCGTAACCGTGGGTGAAACCCCGGTTATCCGCATCAAGAAGTAATTCTTGCCGCAGTGAAAAATGGCGCCCATCGGCGCCATTTTTTATGCTTCCGCCAGCGGCGGCAAAATCAATTCATCGCTCTCATGCTGCTGGGTGTAGCGCATCACTTCCAGTACGCGCAACCCCGCACGGTGCACCGCATCGTTTAACGCCTTCCCTTTCAGCAAACCACTGATAAGCTGAGCACAAAACAGGTCGCCAGTCCCTTTCAGGTCAGTTTTAACCCGTGAATGGGAAATGACATTCACGCTGTCGGCACTGACCACCACCACCTGCATCTCCTGATTTTCTTCGTTACCGGAGGCGCTGGTAATCACCACCCATTTTAATGTGTCTGAAAGCAGACTTTTTGCGGCAGCAATGGCACTGTCGAGATCGCGGCAATTTTTACCGGTCAGGATTTCCAGCTCAAAGATATTGGGGGTAATTCCCTGCGCCAGCGGCAGTAAATATTGTCGATACGCCTCGGGAAGGTCAGGTTTGACATAAATTCCGCTATCAATATCGCCAATCACCGGATCGACCATGATCAATAGGTCAGGATGGTCTTTGCGTAGCGCAGTCATCCACTCGGCAAGGATTTTGATTTGCGATGCCGTTCCCATATAGCCCGTGGTTACAGCTCGAAGTTGGCGCAGCGCATCACGCTCCTGAAGCGCACGCAAATAGCCGCTAAACCATTCGTCCGGAATCGCACCACCGTAGAAAGTGTCATAATGCGGCGTATTGCTCAGCAATACCGTCGGCACGGCAAAGACATTCAGGCCGTTCTGTTTGATAGCAGGCACGGCAATGCTGTTGCCTACGCTGCCGTACACTACCTGCGACTGCACGGCGACGATATCCGCCTGCAATGCCCTGCTCTTATCGTTAAACAACAACAAACTACTCATTTAATTTTTTCTCCTTGCCGATGATCCTCATCGTATTCCAACCGAAACTTTACCTGATTCTGGCAGTCAAATCGGCTATCACAAAACAAGGATAAGGTAATTCAATGAAGAAAATCATTTGTCTGGTCATTACGCTGCTAATGACACTCCCCGTTTACGCGAAGTTAACTGCCCATGAAGAAGCCCGTATCAACGCCATGCTGGAGGGATTAGCACAGAAAAAGGATTTGATATTTGTGCGTAACGGCGATGAACACACCTGTGATGAAGCGGTTTCCCACCTGCGTCTGAAGCTCGGCAACACGCGCAACCGCATTGACACCGCCGAGCAGTTTATTGATAAGGTGGCCTCGTCGTCATCGATTACCGGGAAGCCGTATATCGTGAAGATGCCCGGTAAAAGCGATGAGAACGCACAACCTTTTTTACATGCGCTAATTGCGCAGACGGATAAAACAGTGCCTGCGCAATAATCTTAAATCCCTGCCCCCTGACTAAAATGCTCTTCCCCAAACACCCCGGTAGAAAGGTAGCGATCGCCACGATCGCAGATGATCGCTACCACCACCGCACCGGGGTTAGCCTTTGCCACGCGCAGTGCTCCGGCAACCGCGCCGCCGGAGCTGACGCCACAGAATATTCCTTCCCGCACTGCCAGTTCGCGCATGGTGTTTTCTGCATCGCGCTGATGAATATCCAGCACCTCATCCACCAGCGAAGCGTTGAAAATCCCCGGCAGATATTCCGCAGGCCAGCGGCGAATGCCGGGAATGCTACTGCCCTCTTCCGGCTGCAGGCCAACAATGGTCACCGGTTTGGATTGTTCGCGCATAAAGCGTGAAACGCCGGTGATAGTGCCGGTTGTTCCCATGCTGGAGACAAAATGGGTAATGCGCCCGCCAGTTTGCTGCCAGATTTCCGGCCCGGTGGTGGTGTAATGGGCGAAGGGATTATCAGGATTATTGAACTGATCGAGCAGCTTTCCTTCATCACGATTCGCCATCTCCAGCGCCAGATCGCGCGCACCTTCCATGCCCTGTTCTTTAGTGACCAGAATTAGCTCCGCGCCGTAGGCACGCATCGCCGCACGGCGTTCCTGGCTCATGTTGTCGGGCATCAGCAATTTCATGCGATAGCCTTTAAGCGCGGCAATCATTGCCAGCGCAATGCCGGTGTTACCACTGGTGGCTTCGATTAAGACATCACCCGGTTTAATTTCCCCGCGCTTTTCCGCCTCGACGATCATCGAAAGCGCCGCACGATCTTTCACCGAACCTGCCGGGTTATTGCCTTCCAGTTTTAACCACACTTCACTGCCGTTATCCGGCCCCATTCGCTGCAACTTCACCAGAGGCGTATTGCCTATTGTTTGTTCTAATGTACTCACGATCTCTATCCATACGTGGTGTTGCCTGATGCGACGCTTGCGCGTCTTATCAGGCCTACAGGTTACAAACCTTGCCATTAAAAAGCCCGGATCGCGGGAAGCGCCTCCGGGCGTTTAACATTCACTCAACCTATCAGGCGCTTTGTGCGAGAGCAAGTTCCTCATCTCGGGTTTCGATACGCTCGTCGCCGTTATACAGCCGCGCATGTTGCAGACCAACGAATAAACGCTCGCCACGCTGCGGGGCATCGTCGCCATGCATCACAACCGTCAGCGCTTCGTTGTACCACCCCAGCGGCTGCACGACTAATTGGGTGTAGTGGCCTTTCGGGCTGGCTTCCAGTACCTGTACCGGCAGCGGCGAATCGAGGCTGGTACGGCGGCTGATATCCACTTCCCACGGACGCAGGAAGAGATCCACTGGCCCCTGATACGCAGGTGTATAGCCCAGCGGCCAGCGATGTGCGCCAACATGGAACTGCCCGCCGCGAATGGTTCCCTGCAGGCGGTTCACTTCGCCCATAAATTCGAGTACAAAACGGGTCGCTGGTTCACGCCATACCTGGTCCGGTGCATCAGCCTGCTCGATATTGCCCTGGCTCATCACCACTACACGATCGGCTACTTCGGTCGCTTCTTCCTGATCATGGGTCACAAACACGCTGGTGAATTTCAGCTCTTCATGTAACTGACGCAGCCAGCGACGCAACTCTTTACGCACCTGCGCATCCAGCGCGCCAAACGGTTCATCAAGCAGCAGAATTTGCGGTTCTACAGCCAGCGCGCGCGCCAGTGCCACACGCTGTTTCTGGCCGCCGGAAAGCTGTGCTGGATAACGATCCGCCAGATGGGCAAGCTGCACCATCTCCAGCAATTTTGTCACTTTCGCTTTGATCGCCGCCGCATTCGGGCGCTCGCGACGCGGTAGCACCGTCAGGCCGAAAGCGATATTGTCGAACACCGTCATATGGCGGAACAGCGCATAGTGCTGGAACACGAAACCAACTTTACGATCGCGCGCATGCAGGCGGCTGACGTCGGTGCCGTGGAAGCGAATATGCCCGCTGGTTTGATGCTCCAGCCCGGCGATAATCCGCAGCAGCGTGGTTTTCCCGGAACCAGACGGCCCCAGCAATGCGACCATCTGACCAGAAGGAATATCCAGTGAGATATCGTTCAGCACCTGGGTGCGACCAAAAGACTTCTTAATATTGGCAATCTCAATGCTCATGATGTTCCTCCTGCTGCGCGCGTTTTTCCTGATTCTCCAGACGCCACTGCAACATACTCTTTAAAAACAGGGTGATAATCGCCATCAGCGTCAACAACGCGGCAGCGGTAAAGGAGCCGACGGTGTTGTAGTCCTGCTCAAGCAATTCAATCTGTAACGGCAGCGAAAGTGTTTCGCCGCGAATCGAGCCGGAAACCACCGACACCGCACCAAACTCGCCAATCGCGCGGGCGTTGGTCAGCACCACGCCATAAAGCAGCGCCCAGCGGATGTTCGGCAGCGTGACGCGGCGAAACATCTGCCAGCCAGACGCGCCAAGCAAAATTGCCGCTTCGTCTTCCTGGCTGCCCTGGCTTAACATCACCGGCACCAGCTCACGCACCACAAACGGACACGTCACGAAGATGGTGACCAGCACCATTCCCGGCCAGGAGAACATAATTTGCAGATTATGTTCATCCAGCCAGCCACCGAGCGGGCCGTTAGAGCCGTAGAACAGCAGATACACCAGACCGGCAACCACCGGCGACACGGCAAACGGAATGTCCAGCAGCGTCAGCAGCAACTGGCGTCCAGGGAAGTTAAAGCGCGTCACCAGCCAGGCCAGCAGAATGCCGAACACCAGGTTTACCGGTACGGCAATCAGCGCGATCATCACCGTCAGCCAGATGGCGTGCAGCATGTCCGGATCGGCCAGATTCTGTAAAACCGGCATCAGCCCTTTGCTGAACGCCTGTACGAAGATATAAATCATCGGCACCAGCAGGATGAACGCCGATACCAGCATCCCGATGCCAATCAGAAACCATTTGCCCCAGTTAATCGGGCGCGCGTCATAACGCTTCAATTGGGTAACTTCCGCCATTAATGACCTACCACACGCCGACCAAAGCGACTTTGCAGAGTGTTAATTGAGAACAGCAGCAGCAGGGATGCCGCGAGGATCACCGAAGCAATCGCGCTCGCCGCCGGGTAATCAAACTCCTGTAAGCGAACAAAAATCATCAGCGACGTCACTTCCGTCTTCCAGGCAATGTTCCCGGCGATGAAAATCACCGCGCCAAATTCACCAAGACTACGGGTAAACGACAGCGCCACGCCCGCCACCAGCGCCGGAGAAAGTTCTGGCAGCACCACTTTGCAGAAACTCTGCCAGCGCGTTGCGCCGAGCGTTTCCGCCGCTTCTTCATATTCCGGGCCTAACTCTTCCAGCACCGGCTGCACGGTACGTACCACAAACGGAATGCTGGTAAAGGCCATCGCCACCGCAATCCCCAGCCAGGTATAGGTGACTTTGATATCAAACTTCGCCAGCCATTCACCGTAAAAACCGTTTACAGAAAAGAGCGAGGCCAGCGTTAAACCGGCGACTGCCGTTGGCAGCGCAAAGGGTAAATCCATCAGCGCATCAAGCAGCGTGCGGCCCGGAAAGCGATAACGGGTTAAAATCCACGCCATCAGCAGGCCGAAAACGCCGTTAAAAATTGATGCCACAAACGCCGACAGCAGCGTCACTTTGTAGGCCGCGACTACCTGCGGGTTGGTGATCACCTCCCAGTACTGCGCCCAGCTCATCTGAGCCAGCTGCATCACCAGCGCGGAGAGCGGCAGCAGCAAAATCAGGCACACAAACAGCAGACTGGTGCCGAGGCTTAAGGTAAAGCCCGGCAGCACGCGTCTTGATGAAACTGCAAACATTAATTACGCCCCGCCGCTAACAGCTTGTCTAACTCGCCGCCGCTGGTGAAGTGGGTTTTCATCACTTCCGGCCAGGAGCCAAATTTGTCTTCCACGCGGAACAGTTCGGTCTGCGGGAATTTGTCTTTCAGTTTGTCCATGACTTCCGGGTTATTTACGCGGTAGTAATAGTCGGTGATGATGGTTTGCGCCTGCGGGCTGTAGAGCCAGTTCAGGTAGGCTTTTGCTGCTTTTTCCGTACCGTTGGCCTGCACGTTTTTATCGACCCACGCCACCGGGAATTCCGCCAGAATGTTGGTTTTCGGAATCACCACTTCAAAGCCCTGCGCTTCATACTGTTTACGAATGTTGTTTACTTCCGATTCAAAGCTAATCAGTACATCGCCCAGCCCGCGCTCGGCAAAGGTGGTGGTCGCGCCACGACCGCCGGTATCGAACACTTCAACGTTTTTCAGGAACTGGGTCATAAACTGTTCGGTTTTGGCTTTGTCGCCACCGTCAGCTTTATCCGCTGCACCCCATGCCGCCAGATAGGTGTAACGTGCGTTACCCGACGTTTTCGGGTTCGGGAAAATCAGCTTTACGTCGGAGCGCACCAGATCGTTCCAGTCGTGGATATTCTTCGGGTTACCCTTACGCACCAGGAAGCCCATGGTGGAGTAGAACGGCGAGCTGTTATTCGGCAGGCGCGACTGCCAGTCGGCCGGGATCAGCTTGCCTTTGTCATGCAGGATTTGTACGTCGGTCACCTGGTTATAAGTGACAACGTCGGCTTTTAAGCCCTGCAAAATCGCCAGCGCCTGTTTTGATGACCCGGCATGAGATTGTTTTATCGTCAGTTTGTCGCCGCCGTTATCTTTTGCCCATTGTTGCTCAAACGGCGGGTTCAGGGCGGCAAACAGCTCGCGGGAGACGTCATAAGAACTGTTCAGCAGTTCCGTTGCCTGTACATGGCCCGCCAGCAGCAGAGAAGCGACCAGCGCGAGTGAGTTCTTTTTCAGTAAGTTAACGGCCATTGCGCACCCTTATAAATTTAATGACTTTCTAATAGCCATCATATTTATAACGGACGTGAAAGGAGTAACGGTTTTATATACCGTTTGGTGATTTGGAAGTTGAAAAGGGAATAAGAACCGGGTTCAAAACGAAATCCTCCCCACACATGCAGGGAGGAAACAGAGGTGAATCAGATACCGACGCTAACCGTCTCTGGCAGTGTGCTGCCGCCATCAATCACATTCTGTGTACCGGTTAAATAGCTGGATTCATCCGATGCGAGGAAGGCTGCCAGTTCGCCGACTTCCAGCGGATCGGCGAGGCGACGCATCGGGATTGCTTTTGCCATTTCAGTCAGCACCGATTCTGGATCTTCCGGGTTCGACTGGCGGGCAATGCTTTCCGCCATTGGCGTGCGAACGTATCCCGGGCAGATGGCGTTAACGCGAATACCAGACTGCGCGTACTCCACCGCCAGCGATTTAGTCAGGCCAACAATCGCCGCTTTCGTTAAGGCATACGCCGTTTCCCCCGGATCGGCCACCATATCGCCAGTGACTGAAGACATCATCACAATGCGACCATCTTTGCGGGCAATCATCTCCGGCAGCACCGCCTTCGTGACGTTCCATACGCCTTTAATATTGATATCAATATGGAAATCGCGATCTTCATCGCTCATATCGAGGAAACTGCCCAGACGACAAACGCCTGCGTTATTCACCAGGATATCAATGCGCCCTTCTTTTTCCTTCGCGCGCTTGATAGCTGCGGCGACCGACGCCGGGTCACGCACATCGGCGACAACCGCCGTACAGCGATGACCACGACCACACAGTTCGTCCGCCAGCTTTTCGATCTCAGGGGAGATATCCAGCAAGATTAGGTTTGCGCCATGACGCGCAAAAGTTCTGGCAATTCCTTCGCCAATTCCCTGCAATGCGCCCGTAATCAGTGCTGTCTTGCCCGTGAGTTTACCCATTTTAATGCTCTCCTTGTTAATACAGAGCGTTACACTCCATTCCCTCTGAAAATACAGGATAAACAAAATATTGCTGCGGATCAGCTCACTAATTCAGGAAAATCTCAATCCAGTCGCTGCTTTATGCATCATTTCAGGCGTTGCGTTAGCTCACTGCTGCGCTCAATCATTTTCAATGACTCCACATCATTGAGTTGCACAAGGCCAACAAACAGTAAATCGGTAACAGAATTTTGCGCCGTGCGGGTGGACATCGACGAGCTGCGCCATTCGGTTTCGCCAGAAACGGTATCGAGGGTGTAATGCGCCAGCCGCCGCAGCGGGGAATCGGTTAATGAGGTAATGGCAATCACCGTTGCCCCCTGCTTTCGCGCTGCCTCGGCGCACAAGACAATCTCTTTTTTACTGCCGCTGTAAGAGATAGCGATTTGTACATCGCCTTTTTTCAGCGCCTGGGAAACGGTGGCTTGTACATGCGTGTCAGCTTCACAGGCCACACGATAACCAATTTTCATCAGTTTGAATGAAAGATCGCGCCCCACCAGCGCCGACCCACCCAGGCCCGTTATCTGGATAAACGGTGCTTTACTGATGACCTCAATGATTTTTTGCAACCGCGCGTAGTCGAACAACGCACAGGTTTGCTCCAGCGCCAGCTCTTTTTCGCGATTCAATTTGCGGGCAATCACTTCCAGCGAATCATCACTGGTAATCGAACTGTGCAGGTGCAGCGCCGTGGCATTCGTTTTCTCCCGGCTAGCACTGTATTCGCCAATTAACGCCATACGCAATTCAGTAAATCCTTGCGCACCGAGCTTCTGGGCAAACTTCACAATACTCGACTGGCTGATGCCGAGCTGTTTCGCCATCTTGCGCGAAGAGACGGATTTCAGCTCACTCACGTTGGCCCGCAGAAAGTCAGCAATTTTTTGCTCGTTCTCGGTAAATTCACTTTCCGCATTGCGTATTTTCGTCAGGTACAACATCTTCCACTCCCTCACCACATCCTGCGCGCAGCATAGCACACGGATTTTGCCCTTTGACGCTCTTCACACTCTGTGATTTCAGACTCAATGATTCCTTTAAAACTAGCAAATTGAGATATATGATTCCATCAATATGCAATTATTTGATTGTGAATACTAAGGTCACCACTGATGCAACTTGAAAAGATGATTACCGAAGGCTCGAATGCCGCCTCGGCTGAAATTGACCGCGTTTCGACGCTGGAAATGTGCCGGATTATCAACGATGAAGATAAAACCGTACCACTCGCCGTTGAGCGCGTACTGCCGGATATTGCAGCGGCGATCGATGTTATTCACGCCCAGGTGAGCGGCGGCGGCCGTCTGATTTACATCGGTGCGGGGACCTCTGGTCGTCTGGGTATTCTTGATGCCAGTGAATGTCCGCCGACCTACGGCGTGAAACCGGGCCTGGTAGTTGGTTTGATTGCTGGCGGCGAATATGCCATTCAGCACGCGGTGGAAGGCGCGGAAGATAGCCGGGAAGGCGGCGTTAACGATCTGAAAAATATTAATTTAACGGCACAGGATGTGGTGGTCGGTATTGCCGCCAGCGGTCGTACGCCGTATGTGATTGCCGGACTGGAATACGCCCGCCAGCTCGGTTGCCGCACAGTGGGAATTTCCTGTAATCCGGGGAGCGCCGTTTCAACCACCGCAGAGTTTGCCATTACACCGATTGTAGGTGCCGAAGTGGTTACCGGTTCTTCGCGGATGAAAGCAGGTACAGCGCAGAAACTGGTGCTCAATATGCTCTCCACCGGGCTGATGATTAAATCCGGCAAAGTGTTCGGCAACCTGATGGTCGATGTGGTCGCCACCAACGAAAAACTGCATGTGCGCCAGGTCAATATCGTCAAAAACGCTACCGGATGTAGCGCAGAGCAAGCGGAAGCGGCATTGGTTGCCTGCGAGCGCAACTGTAAAACGGCCATTGTGATGGTGCTGAAAAATCTCGATGCCGCAGAAGCTAAAAAACGCCTGGATCAACACGGCGGCTTTATTCGTCAGGTTTTAGACAAGGAATAACCCATGGCCAAAGAGATCAGCAGTGAACTTCTGAACACCATTCTTACCCGGGTCGGTGGACCGGGAAATATCGCCAGTTGTGGTAACTGTATGACGCGCCTGCGTCTGGGTGTACATGACAGTTCACTGGTTGATCCCGATATCAAAACGCTGGAAGGCGTGAAGGGCGTCATTTTGACCAGCGACCAGGTCCAGGTCGTTTTTGGGCCAGGTAAAGCGCATCGCGCCGCAAAAGCGATGAGCGAGTTGATGGGCGAAGCACCGGTACAGGATGCCGCAGAAATCGCCGCTCAAAATAAACGTCAGTTAAAAGCCAAACAAACCTCCGGCGTGCAACAATTTCTCGCCAAATTCGCCACCATCTTCACGCCGCTGATCCCCGGTTTTATTGCCGCTGGTCTGTTGCTGGGAATAGCGACGTTAATTGCCACGGTGATGCACGTTCCGGCAGATGCTCAGGGCACGCTACCCGATGCGCTGAATTTTATGAAGGTGTTCAGCAAAGGCCTGTTCACCTTCCTGGTGATTCTGGTGGGCTATAACGCCGCCCAGGCATTTGGCGGCACGGGTGTCAATGGCGCAATTATCGCCGCGCTCTTTTTGCTCGGTTATAACCCAGCTGCAACCACGGGTTACTACGCCGGATTTCACGATTTCTTTGGTCTGCCTATCGATCCACGCGGCAATATTATCGGCGTGTTGATTGCCGCGTGGGCCTGCGCCCGCATCGAAGGCATGGTGCGCCGCTTTATGCCGGACGACCTCGACATGCTGTTGACCTCGTTAATCACCCTGCTGATCACCGCTACGCTGGCCTACCTGATCATTATGCCGCTGGGCGGCTGGCTGTTTGAAGGCATGTCGTGGCTGTTTATGCACCTGAACAGTAATCCGCTCGGTTGTGCGGTTTTAGCCGGGCTGTTCCTGATCGCCGTGGTGTTTGGCGTGCATCAGGGCTTTATTCCTGTTTACCTCGCGTTAATGGACAGTCAGGGATTCAACAGCTTATTTCCCATCCTTTCGATGGCAGGCGCGGGCCAGGTGGGCGCGGCGCTGGCACTCTACTGGCGGGCGCAACCGCACAGTGCATTACGCAGTCAGGTACGCGGGGCGATTATTCCCGGCCTGCTGGGCGTTGGCGAACCGTTGATTTATGGCGTCACCCTGCCCCGCATGAAACCGTTTATTACCGCCTGTTTAGGCGGCGCGGCGGGCGGTTTGTTTATCGGATTGATAGCCTGGTGGGGTCTGCCGATGGGCTTAAACAGCGCCTTTGGGCCGTCTGGTCTGGTGGCGCTGCCGCTGATGACTTCCGCACAAGGCATCCTTCCGGCAATGGCGGTTTATGCTGGCGGGATTCTGGTGGCATGGGTTTGCGGGTTTATTTTCACCACGCTCTTTGGCTGCCGTAACGTCAATCTGGACTGATATCATGAAACGGACAATGCTCTATCTTTCTCTGCTGGCTGTCAGCTGTAGCGTCAGCGCCGCAAAATACCCTGTTCTGACAGAAAGTAGTTGATCAAGTGTATGCGGCGTTAAAGCAGTAATAAAAAGGCCAGTCAGTTGTGTTACTGGCTGGCCTTTAATCAATGAATCAGAAACGCTTACAGCGCCATCAGCTTGTCCAGCGACGGTGCGAAGTAATAGCCGCCAGTGACCGGTTTGGTAAAACGCAACATCGCATCACGTTTGCCATCGGTATCGCCAAACATGCTCAGCAGTTGCTGCTCAATGTTATGCAGACGCGCGCAGTAGGCACAGAAGTACAGACCGTGCGTACCGCTGGCGGTGCCGTACGGCAGGCTCTGTCGAACAATCTTCAGCCCTTTGCCATCTTCTTTCAGATCAACGCGGGTCAGGTGAGAGGTTTCCGGACGTTCGTCGCCGTCAATCTCTTCGTTGGCCTCTTTGGTGCGCCCGATCATCATCTCCTGATCGTGAACGCTCATCCGGTTGAGCTGCTTGAGGTTGTGCTCCCAACGCTGCACAAACACATAGCTGCCGCCTGCATCCACGCCGTCTTTGATAACCGCCACTTCGCGGCGCGTCTCTTCACCCGCCGGGTTTTCAGTACCGTCAACGAAGCCGCTCAGGTCACGCTCTTCAACCCAACGGAAGCCGTGGATCTCTTCTTTCACTTCAATGCAGTCACCAAAGGCTTCCATCGCCGCCTGAGCGACAGAGAAGTTTACGTCGTGACGCAGAGAAAGAATGTGGATCAACACATCGAACTGGGTCGTCGGCGCAAGGCCTTTACCGTAGCCCGGAAAATCTTTCAGCTCTTCGGCCCCAACGCCGCCGCTCAGAGCGCGCCAGGTGTTGTTACCAAAGGCAACCACCGCACCAAGATGCGCATCCGGGAATTTCGCTTCAAAAGTTGCCAGTTTATCGGCAAATGTTTTACTGGCCGCACGCAGGGCGTCAACTTCCCCTTTCACGTTGGCTTCGATCCAAATCGCCGCGCGGCAATGTTCTGGCAAAATGCCACTCTGAACCTGAGACATTGTTCCTCCTGAAAATAAGAATGCCACGCAATCCGTGGCATTGTTGGGCGCTATTTTACGTGTTTTTTCGCGGCGGCGGTTTGTTCAGACGCAAATTAACGCCGCCAGATAATTTTACTGACTTTCCAGTTTTTCAGGGTATCGTCCGAAGGCATTAACCCTTCAGGACCACTCCATTCCCCGCTGAACTGGTAGCTAATATGTTGACTGCCTTCGGCTTTACATTCGACGGCACGATTATCATCACCATCAGCTTTTTGGCAATTGCCAAATGCTTTGCTGTAAAGGTCGCTAAACGGTGTACCGATTTTAACACCGGTGTCAGCAGGAATATCGCTATCCAGCACATCAATGCGGCTGATCGTACCCTGATCGCCGTTAATCACCATCGCCACGTTGTCGCCTTTCATCACTTCAAAAAAGCGCACCACGTTGCCGTTCGCGGTTTTCATTCCGCTGCGCAGGCGATAATCGCCATCAAGCGCATCGGCAATGGCTTGTTCTTGCAGTGGTGTGGACGCCGTTAATTCACCAACGCCCTGCTCGCTCACTTTGGTGGACGACCCAAACCAGTTCCACGGGTTAGCGGCAGACCAGTTAACTGACGACATCGTGGAACAGCCGGTCAGCATCAACGGCATAGCGCATAACATTAAACGCAGCGATTTCATGTCACTTCCTTTGGTTATTCAATAACGTTGCTTGGAGTGCAAATTCACCAAAAAGTGCCGTTATTCTTTTTCTTCATTAAAACAAGCGCGTAAACGTCGATTGGTCAGCAGCCAGATTAACGCCACAATATCCGCCACTACCAGCGACAGACCGATACCGCTAACGGATTCACCGTTCAGCCACAGCCACGGTTGCCAGCAAAGTAAAACCACTTGCGCCAACAGCAACAGAAAATAGAGCACATGCCAGATACGGGGAAATGAAGCCCGCCGACCACTCAGCAAAAACGCCAGCACCGCCGGAATGCCGGGAATCAACCCCAGCCAGAAATTATCGTGATCGGGATAAAACAGATTTAGCAGCGCAGTACCCTGCTCGCGCGACGCACCGGCAATGACAAACAGCACCCAGGTTCGCGCCTGAAGCAATAGCACAAGCCAGAAGAGCAAGGGTAAACGCAGGCGACCGTGCGCATCATAATGGACAGGATGAAACTCAGTACTCTTCATCTTCAATCAAACGCTTACCCAGACTCAGCACGTCGGCGTGTTCATATCCCAGGCGTTCATACATTCCGAGCACCATGTCGTTATCTTCCGGCACATTGATCTGAATTTTCGGGCAGCCGCGAGCAATCAGCTTTTTCTCCAGCCGGTTAAGCAACGCATTGGCAATCCCACGCCCACGAAACTCTGGATGCACGCCAAGATAATAAGCAGACCCGCGATGCCCGTCATAACCGCCCATCACCGTTCCGACCACTTCACCGTTCACCTCAGCGACCAGAAACAAACTGACGTCATGGTTCATCTTACGCTCGATGTCCATTTCCGGATCGTTCCACGGACGCAGCAAGTCGCAACGCTCCCAAAGGGTGATGACCTCTTCGAAATCTTCCTGGCGAAATACGCGTATCTCCATGGTATTCGTTACCTTTTTGCGGGTTAAAAGGCTGATTATGGCGTGAACGGTCGAATTAGCCAATATCTGACGAAAATCGGTTGAAAAAGTGGCATAATGGGGAGTTGTCAACTATTGAAATGAAAAGTAAAACAATTCTCAACAGCAAACCGTCGTAACGGATTACGCGATACGATATAACATCTGGAACTTTATTATTACAACTCAGGCCGTATGAGCACTTTTAAACCACTAAAAACACTCACTTCGCGCCGCCAGGTGCTGAAAGCCGGTTTGGCTGCCCTGACGTTGTCAGGAATGTCGCAAGCCATCGCCAAAGACGAACCTTTAAAAACCAGCAACGGACACAGCAAGCCGAAAGCAAAAAAAAGCGGCGGCAGACGTGTCGTTGTTCTCGATCCAGGCCACGGCGGGATTGATACCGGAGCGATCGGACGCAACGGTTCGAAAGAAAAACATGTGGTGCTGGCGATTGCTAAAAACGTCCGTTCCATTTTGCGTAATCATGGGATTGATACGCGTTTAACGCGTTCTGGCGATACGTTTATCCCACTTTACGATCGCGTTGAAATCGCCCATAAACATGGCGCAGATCTGTTTATGTCAATTCATGCCGACGGCTTTACCAACCCGAAAGCTGCCGGTGCTTCGGTATTTGCCCTCTCTAACCGCGGTGCAAGTAGCGCAATGGCGAAATACCTGTCTGAACGCGAAAACCGCGCCGATGAAGTTGCTGGTAAAAAGGCGACTGACAAGGATCACCTATTGCAGCAAGTGCTGTTTGATCTGGTGCAAACCGATACTATTAAAAACAGCCTGACACTCGGCTCGCATATTCTGAAGAAGATTAAGCCGGTGCATAAACTGCACAGCCGCAACACCGAACAAGCCGCGTTTGTGGTGTTGAAATCGCCGTCGGTTCCTTCGGTGCTGGTGGAAACCTCGTTTATCACCAACCCGGAAGAAGAGCGGCTGTTAGGCACGGCGGCATTTCGCCAGAAAATCGCCACAGCGATTGCCGAAGGCGTGATCAGTTATTTTCACTGGTTTGACAACCAGAAAGCACACTCGAGAAAGCGGTAAGTGATGAAACCCGACGCACACCAGGTTAAACAGTTTCTGCTCAACCTTCAGGATACAATTTGTCAGCAGCTGAGCGCCGTCGATGGCGCAGAGTTTGTCGAAGATAGCTGGCAGCGCGAAGCTGGCGGCGGCGGACGTAGCCGGGTGTTGCGTAATGGTGGTGTTTTCGAACAGGCGGGCGTCAACTTTTCACATGTCCACGGTGAGGCGATGCCTGCTTCCGCCACCGCTCATCGTCCGGAACTTGCCGGGCGCAGTTTCGAGGCGATGGGCGTTTCACTGGTAGTGCATCCGCATAATCCGTATGTTCCCACCAGCCACGCGAATGTGCGCTTTTTTATTGCCGAAAAACCGGGTGCCGAACCCGTCTGGTGGTTTGGCGGCGGCTTCGATTTAACCCCTTTCTATGGATTTGAAGAAGACGCCATTCACTGGCACCGCACCGCCCGTGACCTGTGCCAGCCATTTGGTGAAGACGTTTATCCCCGTTACAAAAAGTGGTGCGACGAATACTTCTACCTCAAACATCGCAACGAACAGCGCGGCATTGGCGGGCTGTTCTTTGATGATCTGAACACCCCAGATTTCGACCACTGTTTTGCCTTTATGCAAGCGATAGGTAAAGGCTACACCGACGCTTATTTACCAATTGTAGAGCGGCGTAAAGCGATGGCCTACGGCGAGCGCGAGCGCAATTTCCAGCTTTATCGGCGCGGTCGCTATGTCGAATTCAACCTGGTATGGGATCGCGGCACGCTGTTTGGCCTGCAAACCGGCGGGCGCACCGAGTCGATCCTGATGTCAATGCCGCCGCTGGTACGCTGGGAGTATGATTATCATCCAGAAGATGGCAGCCCGGAAGCGGCGTTAAGTGAGTTTATTAAGGTCAGGGATTGGGTGTAACTCCCTCACCCCCATTCCCGCATCCGCTGATGCAGCGTCAACGACGGCTTCTCGGCAAACAGCTGCTGGTAATCCGTGGCAAATTGCCCCAGATGCCAGAATCCCCACTGCATGGCGGCGTCTTTTACCGTTGTGCTTTGCGACCAAGGGCTTATCAGTTCGCGGCGTACGGCGTTCAGGCGAATGCGTTTCAGCCACGCATTTGGGCCAATGCCTAAAATAGCGTGAAACGCGTTTTGTAGCGTGCGGCGGCTGACATGCAGTTGATTACACAAGTCCAGCACCGTCACCGGTTCGGACATGTTTTCCAGCACATATTCACGGGCGCGGGAAAGCAACCGACGGTAACTCTGATGACTGATGCTTTCCGCCGTCACCATTGGCTGCGCTTCTTCCAGCATCGCCCCCATCGCCATGAGCAAATTATCCCCCAGCACTTTACGCACAGCAGGCTGATGAAGATTTTCCGGGTTCTCGCAAAATGTCGCCAGCGCCTGTTGGACAAAGCCCCACAGCGCGGCTTTATGCTGTTCTTTCACTTCCAGCGCCGACTGGCTACGCAGCATATGTAATACCCGATCCGGATTATGCAAAAAGTTAGCCTGACGGGTGATGACATCTTCAGAAAGCACTACGCCCAGGATCGTGTAATCGTCCGGCGTACTTAATTCAAACTCGGTGCCGCCAGGGCGCGTCGCAATTTCTGCGCTTCCCAAACATTGCGAACCGATAAATCCCTGCTCACCGCGCGTCGCCGGAATGCCAAACCAGAACGAGTTCGGCCAGACCAGGCACGACTGACGCAGCGCCAGACCGGTGTATTCACGAAAAACCTGAATATCATCGAGTAGAATTTCCGTAAATTCACCATGAAACTTGCCCGGATGCAGCTGATCGTAAATCTGCTGCCAGGCGGTAATCGTCAAAGCATGTTCATAGACATCCGTTGTCTGTCGTTGATGAACATTATCCACTTCGACCTTCGGCGTGAGCTTCAGGTTTTCGGGTAAGGGTTCATGATAAAGATGGTGCAAATTGGCTGTACGGGTCTTTTTCATGATGTTAATGCCGGGTGTTGTAGGACACCCGGCACCTCCGACAGGTTAATGGGGCTTGAGACGATAACGACTACTGCGTTTACGTAACGTCCCGGCAGAAAAGAGCTGTTCGAGCGCATTTCTGGCTTTTTCGAGCGGCCAGCCAAAGTGGGCTGCCACTTCTCCTGCCGTCATTCCCTGACGTACTGATGTTAACAGCGCCAACAACTCGTCAGCAGATTCCGCGACGATAACTGGCGCGTCGGGTTCCTTTACGGGTTGCTTAGGCTGGCGGTTAAAGCCAGTAACCAGCCACTGGGTGTCATCGTCTGGCCGACCGATCTCCTTGCGGCTGATGACACGCCCGGTACGCATCGCGGCAGCACAACCTGCGTCCAGCGCCGCACGACACGCCGCCAGATCGCCTTCCACCACCAGCGTTAGGCGACCAGGGTCAAGCACTTCGTGACTGAGCAGACGAACGTTAGCTGCTTTGAGCATGGCATCAGCTGCATCTATCGCGGCGACCATGCCGTCCACTTCCAGCAATCCCAGTGCATTGATCATCGGCAACCTCCGTTACGCACGCTGGATTGGATTACGCGCGATTTCCAGCACTGCATCGGTAAAGGCGTTACAGGCTGCTTTACACGCGGCCTGGCTACCGGTTAAAAATGCTGCCGAGTAGTTGGTTTCAGACGGCGGCGGGACATAGGTCACCAGCTGCACGTCGGCAGATTTCAGGGCTGCATCAATGCCATAGGTCGCTTCCAGCGGCGGTGCCACCAGATACGCCATCGGATCGCCAAGCGTGATCCCGGCGGTTGATGAGAGATAAGAACCGGTACGCGAAACTACATGTGCCAGGAAGGCTGTATTTTCTGCGTCATTAGCCCACTGGAAAGCAGCGCCATTTTCAATATGCGCAACCATCGCATCCAGACCTGCACGCACTTCCGCCGGGTTTGGCCCACCAAGCATAATCAGCACTTCACCGGCAGTCGGTGACGGTCCGTGTGCAGCGCCCGCATACAGCGAGCGACCATACACCACTTCCACCATCGCCTGTTTGGTCGCTTCGTCAGCCGCAATGTAGGTTACGTCATCGGAGTCGGCAGAAATCAGCCCAAGGCTACGAATATGCGGCGGCAATTTCAGTTCACGCGCAAATTCGGCGTTAACGGAGGCAATCACCCGCATGGCGGTGACCGACGGTCGAATCAAATCTAAAGCTGGCATGATGCCTCCTTATCGGGTCATGTTGATGCCGGATGCTTTCTGCTCCAGCATACGTTTCGCCAAATCCACAATGACGGCTGCGGCTTCAACCGGCGGCGTGCCGCCCTGGTGAATGTTAGAGATACAGGTGCGATCGGCCTCAACGGTGGTTGCCATACGCGGCGAGTAAACGGCGTAGCAGGAGAGGCTTTCTGACTGCCCTAATCCCGGGCGTTCCCCCACCAGCAGGATCACCACTTTCGCGCCGAGGATCTCACCGATCTGATCTTCAATCTTCACGCGACCATAACGAACAAAGAATGGTGTACCGACTTTCAGCCCGGACTGTTTCAGGCCCGCCATCAGCGGTGGCAGGATCTCTTCGTAGTTCACGGTGATCGCATCAGTTGACAGGCCATCAGAAATAACGACCTGTACGTCCGGATTAGCAACACACTGTGCTTTAAGGGCTTCAACAGCTTCTGCACACAGACGACGGCCCATATCCGGGCGAGTCAGGTAGAGATTTTTGTCGCTAATTTCAGAGCGGACTTCCAGCAAGCCCTGCGCTTTCACCCACTCTTCCGGCACTTCTTTCAGTACGGTATCTTTCGAACGAGAGTGATCGGCCAGGAAACGCAGCAACGCCTGGGTACGCGGACGCGGACCGGCACGACCGGTACAAACGCGGGCCACGGTGCTGCGACGCAGTTCTGTTAATACGTCTGCGCGATGCGGGTTTTCAACGCCAATCCACGCTTTTGTTTCCGCAGAGCCTAAATCCAGCGCGCAGCTTTCCGAGGTCACCGGTGCCGCACAGGTGGTGGTGGCGCACTTTGCTTCTGACGGCGCGGGGGCCGCTTGTCCCATTGACGCCATCACGCTGCGTACAATTTCTTCAATCTGTTTTTGATCCATGATGTGTTATCTCCGCGTCATCAGAAGAACAGTGACGGATCGCCCGCCCGTTTGGTCAGGCGACCGTTTGCCATAATGCCCATGCTTTCCAGCCAGCGTTCAAACTCCGGTGACGGGCGCAAGTTGAGTAACTGACGCACAGTGGCAGTGTCGTGGAATGCGGTGGTCTGATAGTTGAGCATGATGTCATCGCCCAGCGGCATCCCCATGATGTAGTTGCAGCCTGCGGTGGCGAGCAGGATCATCAGGTTTTCGTTGAGGTTCTGGTCAGCGTCAGCGTGGTTGGTGTAGCAGCAGTCACAGCCCATAGAGATGCCGCTCAGCTTACCCATAAAGTGATCTTCTAAGCCCGCACGGATAATCTGGCGGTCGTTGTAGAGATACTCCGGCCCAATAAAGCCGACCACGGTGTTGACGATAAACGGATCGTAATGACGCGCCAGCCCATAGTTACGTGCTTCCATCGTCACCTGGTCTGCGCCGAAGTTAGCGCCAGCGGACAGCGCAGAGCCTTGTCCAGTTTCGAAGTAGAGGCAGTTTTCCCCGGCGATACGGTTGAACTCCGCGCCCACTGCGCGTGCTTCATCGAGCATCGCCAGTTCCACGCCAAACTCTTTCAGCCCTTTTTCGCTGCCGCAGATACTCTGGAAAATCAGCCCGCCTGGTGCGCCACGACGGATCGCTTCAATCTGGGTGGTGACGTGCGCCAGCACGCAGCCCTGGGTCGGAATGTTGAATTTGTCGATCACGCCGTAAATGGTGTCCAACACGCGGCTTAAGTTTTCCACGTCGTCCGTCACCGGGTTGACGCCGATCACCGCATCGCCCACCCCGAAGGAAAGCCCTTCGTAGATTTGCGCAGCGATACTTTGCACGTCGTCACGGGTGTCATTTGGCTGCAAACGGGCGCTGAAGGTGCCCGGAATACCGATGGTGGTATTGGCCTTTTTGATCACCGGCATTTTCTTCGCGCCGTAGATCAGGTCCGCGTTGGAGCAAATCTTCGCTACCGCCGCGACCACTTCCGAGGTCAGCCCTTTGCGGGTAAAGGCAATGTCGTCCACGCTGGTTTCATCGCTCAGCACATACTCACGCAGTTCGCTGATGCTCCAGTTTTTAATCTGGTTGTAGGCCGTTTCGTTAACGTCGTCCTGAATCAGTCGCGTCACGCAGTCATCTTCATAGGCAATCACCGGATTATTGCGGATGTCCGCTACGGTCATTTCCGACAACACCTGCTTTGCCGCCACGCGCTCCTGTGAGCTTGCCGCTGCAACGCCCGCCAGCACATCCCCCGAACGCAGTTCGTTGGCTTTAGCCAGCACCTCTTTTACATCCTTAAACTGATATACATTGCCGAACAATGTGGTCTTTAGTTTCATAAGTCGTTCCCTCAGGAAGGAAATGCGAGTGATTTCACCGTCACCGGCACAACCGATCCGCCAAAAAGAGGCGTACCAATGTCGATATAGTCCCCCGCGCGGACAATCACTTCGTCAATGACTGCCAACGGGAGTTGTTGTAGCTGTGGGCGCAATAACATGCCCAGAGCTTTACCAAAGTCCTGCCCGGCCACCACCAGCAGGGGATGCGGATTCGGAAAACGCGCGACGAAATCGACCAGCGCGTTGATGACCGTCAGTACCGCGGCGTAACGCACAGGCAGCGAGGCGGGAAGCGCCAGCACGTACGCGTCAGTTTTGGGGCAAAGATCCAGCTGAATCAGCGCCTGTTGCCAGGCACTGACCAGATCCGTTTCATCAATCGGGATCGCCACCGGCAAATTGCGCAGCGGCAGTTGTACGCCCTCCAGCCAGATTGTGCTGCCAGAGAGCGAAAGGGTATGTGCACCCGCGCCAATCACCGTGGCGCGTACGGTTTGCGCCGGAAACTGCACGTTCATCTCACGCAGGCGCGGATGGTCATGCAGCGCCGTTGCCAGAAGCGGGCCGATATCGGCAAAACAGAACGGATCGGCGGGCTGGTGGCGATAACATTCGCCCACGCCGCCAGAAAGCGTAATGATTTCGGGCGTAACACCTGCGGGCAGCAAACCGGTTTGCATCAATGCCTGCGCGAGCGGCGAGAGCGTTCCGTCAATCACTTCGACAATCAGCTCTGCCATCCGCCGGGTAACCTGCACCAGCTGCGCGCCGGTCAGCGAACGGGCGTCAGTGCCTGCACCGAAGCACTCATCCACAATCATCTGCCCCGGTTTATGAGCGTAAACCACGCGCCCCTGGCTGTCGGTTTCCAGCAGGCGACCGCCGACGTTGAGGCAGGCGGTGCCGCTGATTTTTCCGGCATCGAACAGGGCGTAGTTCGCGGTGCCACCGCCGATATCGATATTCAGGACCCGACACAGCCGTTGTTCAGAAAGGGTTTGCGCCCCGGCACCGTGACCGGCGATCACGGATTCGAGATGCGGCCCGGCGCTGGCGACGACAAAATCGCCCAGCGACTGGGAGAGCGTCATCACCGCCGGGCGAGCATTGCGGGTTTTCGCGCTTTCACCGGTGATGATGATGGCACCAGAATCAACGCTTTCCGGCGCAATGCCCGCAGCCTGGTATTGCTCGAGGATTAAGGTTTTCAGTTCCGCTTCTTTTAAACCACCCTGTTTATCGACAGGGGTAAAGAACACCGGGCTTTGCCAGCTAATTTCGCGTTTGATGAATTCGTAGCGCGGCACCTGCGACACCGCCGCACGGTTAACCAGCTCCAGGTGGGAGAAGATCACCTGGGTGGTGGTGGTGCCGATATCGATACCGACGCTCAGTAGCTGGCGAGTGTTCACGATTGTGCCTCCGCTTCGGTTTTAGCCGCGGTCGCGTCTTCTTTTGGCACCAGCATCATCGCCACGCCAATCGCCGTTACGCCGCCGATCAATTTGCCGACAATCATCGGGAAAATCATGGCGTTCATGTTGGCAGCGGCGAAGCCTAAGTGGTCGCCCAGGGCGAAAACAGCGGAAACGGCGAAGGCGCAGTTGATGACTTTGCCGCGGGTATCCATCTGCTTCATCATGCCGAACATCGGGATGTTGTTAGCAAGCGTTGCCACCATGCCAGCTGCCGCGATGTTGTTCATATTCAGCACTTTACCGACGCTCATCAGCGGTTTTTCAAACCAGCGGGTCAGCAGCAGCACCATCGGGTACGCCCCTAACAGAACGCAGGAGATAGAACCGATAACTTCAATGGCGCGCATCACTTCACCGGGTTTGTCGCCAGGGGCCATAAAGATAGGATCCAGACCGGGGATCAGTTCCCAGCCAAGGAGGAATTTCACTACCGCGGCAGCAAGACCGAGGGTGATCAATGCAACGAGGAATTTGGCGAAGATCTGGAAGCCGTTGATCATTTTTTCCGGGATGAATTTCAGCCCCAGCGCCACCAGCACCGCAACGATAAGTACCGGGATCATGTTCATCAGGATCAGCGCAAAGGTGAATTCCACCGGCTGACCGTTGATCTGCACACCGGAGTACATAGCAACCAGACCACCAGCAATACAGCCAATCGGAATGGTCACAATGCCCGCCAGCACGCCGAGCGCCAGATAACGACGGTCAGAAGGTTCGATAATGCCGAGCGCCACCGGAATGGAAAACACAATCGTTGGCCCCATCATCGACCCGAGAATTAACCCAGAGTATAGCCACGCTGCTACGTCGCCGCCCGCCAGCTCTTTGGCGAGGAAGAACCCGCCCATATCGCACGCCAGCAGTGTTCCGGCGAACATTGACGGGTTTGCGCCGAGCATTTCGTAAACCGGGATAATCACCGGCCCGAGTACGTGAGCCAGTACCGGTGCCAGCGCGGTCATACCGACCATCGCCAGGCCCAGAGCGCCCATTGCCATAAAGCCTTCTTCGAACTGACCGCCTGATCCTTCGATACTTTTACCGAACTTACCGAGGAAACGAGCAGAACCACCGAACTGCGACAGGATCCTGTCTACGGCAGCTATCAGCATAAAGAACATCATGATGTACATGATGATTTCGTTAATTCCCATCGCCTTTACTCCCTGTTAGTTGTTATTTATTGCCAATGCTGAAAGTGGGTTTTTCCCTCACTCTGGAAGCCGAGGGGCCGGGGTGAGGGTAATTGTTTGCACCGGCGCGACTCTGTTCCCCTCACCCTAACCCTCTCCCCAAAGGGGCGAGGGGACTGTCCGTACACTTTTATTGCGCCGCTGCGTACAGGCCGACAATCTGCTCCAGGCTGGCGGTACGCGGGTTGCTGCGCAGACAAATATCTTCCAGCGCGGCCTGCGCCCATGCGCCGTAATGCGCAGATGTCGCACCAATATCGCCCAGTCGTTTACCAATCCCGACTTCCGCAATCAGCTCACTTACCGCGTTAATAGCGTCACGATCGTCGGATTTTTTAGTTCGCAGCGCCCGACCAATCTGACTAAAGCGTTCACGACAAACCATCCGGTTAAATTCCATCACCGTTGGCAACAACATGGCGTTCGCCAGACCGTGCGGAATATGCAGCGCCGCCCCCGGCTGATGCGCCATCGCGTGGCATAACCCAAGCCCCGCACTGGAAAACGCCATTCCCGCCATGCATGAAGCCAGCAACATGCTCTCGCGCGCGGCAAGGTCATGACCGTAGCCCACCGCTTTCGGCAGTGATTTACCAATCATCGCGATTGCGCCAATCGCCAGGCTGTCGGTAAACGGTGTAGCGTTCAGCGCGCTGTACGCTTCAATAGCATGGGTTAACGCATCAATGCCGGTCATCGCCGTGACATGCGACGGCACGCCTTCGGTCAGCGCAGCGTCGAGAATCGCCACATCCGGCATCAGCGAGGCGTGGGCTAACACCTGCTTGCGCCCGCTCACAGCGTCGATAATCACCGTTACGTTGGTGGTTTCAGAGCCGGTTCCGGCGGTCGTTGGAATGGCAATCAACGGCAGGCGCGGTTGCAGAATGCTGGTTTCTGACATTTCTGCCAGCGTGCTATCGGGATTCGTCACCAGCAACGCCACGGCTTTTGCCGCATCCAGCACCGAGCCACCACCAAACGCGATCACCCCATCGCAACCCGATTCACGCAACTGCGCCACGGCTGCA
The DNA here is from genome assembly GCF_046487585.1 of Escherichia sp. WS1265. Lineage (NCBI taxonomy): Bacteria > Pseudomonadati > Pseudomonadota > Gammaproteobacteria > Enterobacterales > Enterobacteriaceae > Escherichia > Escherichia sp. WS1265. The sequence goes on along the minus strand of NZ_JBJQJE010000007.1, from coordinate 157,221 downwards.
CACACGTCGGTGATGCACGGTTCGCCCACCGGACATGGCCAGAGCGTCATGGCGATACCTTTAACGGCCAGGCTACGCGTCAGCCCGGCGGTCATCCCCGCCTGATGCAAAAAGCTGTCTGCCATCACGAACAGATGTTTCAGCCCACGCGTTTGCGCTTGCTGCCCGCAACTGCTCATCGCGCCCGGACCGCAAAGCGTCACCGGTGGAACGCTAAATGTTTTTACCCGTTGCAGATTCAGGGTATCGAACGCCTGAAAGAGCGCGGTCTGCAATTCATTTTGCATAGATCCCCTCCGCTTTCTCTCGCCCGCTACTGGCGATCGCCAGCGGGGTCATAAACAAACTGTGCTGCGGTAAATGCACCTGTAACGCCGGGAATTGTTTGCGAAACAGTTCCGCAACGCCCGGTTGCATACAGGAGCCGCCCGCCAGCCATAAATCAGTAATGCCCTGCCCTTCAATATGCCGGGCGACAATGTCCGCCATTTTTTCGTACACCGGTTTCACCGCAGGCCAAATCTCTTCACCGTGACCGCGCTTGTACTGCTCTGCCTCTTCCAGCGGAATACGGCGATTTCCGGCGAGAGTCAGAGAGATGTGATGTCCGCCAGTGGCTTCATCCGCCGAGTACGTCACCTTGCCCTTTTTCACGATGGCAATGCCGGTAGTGCCACCGCCGATATCCACTACGCCTGCGTTATCCAGTTGCAGTAGATCCGCGACTGCGGTTGGCTCATCCAGCACATGGCTCACTTCCAGTCCGGCAGACTCCAGCACGTTGATGGAAATACGCGGGTCCGTACCAGGAGGAAATGAGGTCGCCGCATGGCTAAAACGGCGACCGAATTGCTGCTCAAGAGTGTCGAGATGGCGACGAACAATGGTGACCGCACCGAAGAAATCCCAGACGATGCCGTCGCGGACCACATCAGCCCAGTCGAGGCATACCGCCACCGGCTGACCGTCGCGGTCGACAACCATCGACACCACATCGCAGGTGCCCAGATCCACCCCCAGCCACAGCGGAGATTCCGTCGCGGCGGGCGTCTGGTTACACAGCGTTGCCGCCGTTTGCAGACGTGGGGTCAGCCATTGTTCGTCGTGCGCCATCTGTTACTCCTTAAACAATGCGAAACGCATCGACTAATACACAGCGACGCAGACGGACAAACGTCCGCGCGCTGGTTACCCCTTCACCGGTTGGTGTGGTGATGGTCATGGTGGTCCAGCCTTCCCCGCCCAGCCCCAGCCCGGCAATGCACGGTCCGTTCTTAACGAAAATGCTGGTATCAATGGCATTCGCCATCTGGTTCATGTTCTCGATATTGCGCGAGTGCATTGCCGCCGTGTGGTGGCAACCGCCTTCCAGTTTCACCGCCAGCGCAATGGCATCCGCCACGTTGGCGACGCGCACAACGGGCAGCACCGGCATCATCAGTTCGGTCACGGCAAACGGATGTTCTGCGGTGGTTTCTACAAACAGCAGTCGCGTTTGTTCCGGAACTGTAAGGCCGATTGCCGCCGCGATTTTCGCCGCATCACGACCAACCCAGTCACGGCTGACGGTGCCTTTTCCGCGCTCGTCGATATTTTTCAGCAACACCGGTTGTAGCTGCTGCGCCTGCTCTGCGGTCAGTTTCACCGCGTGCTGGCTTTCCATCAGACGCATCAGTTCATCGGCTACGCTATCCACAACAATCAGTACCTTTTCGTCGGCACAAATGATGTTGTTATCGAAAGACGCGCCTTTGACGATGGACTGAGCTGCACGGGCGAGGTCAGCGGTTTCATCCACCACTACCGGCGGGTTGCCAGCACCTGCGGCAATCAGACGTTTATTGGTGTGTTTACGCGCCGCTTCCACTACCGCTTCGCCGCCGGTCACCACCAGCAGGCCGATACCCGGGAACTTGAACAAACGTTGCGCGGTTTCGATATCCGGATTGGCCACAGTAACCAGTAAGTTTTCCGGCCCGCCTGCGGCAACAATCGCCTGGTTGAGCAGCGTGATCGCCCGCTGGGAGACTTTTTTCGCCGCCGGATGCGGGGCAAAAATGACGCTGTTGCCCGCGGCAATCAGGCTGATGGCGTTATTAATGACGGTTGCCGCCGGGTTAGTGGAAGGCGTCACCGAAGCCACCACGCCCCAGGGTGCGTTTTCAATCAGGGTCAGGCCGTTGTCACCGGTCAGCACCTGTGGTGAGAGGCACTCAACGCCTGGTGTGCCGCGCGCCTGAGCGACGTTTTTGGCAAATTTATCTTCGACGCGGCCCATGCCGGTTTCACTGACGGCAAGTTCCGCTAAATCTCTGGCGTGTTTTTCGCCTGCTTCACGAATGGCAGCAATGGCTAACTGGCGCATTGCCACGCTCTTTAACCCTTGCTGGGCAATTTTGGCTGCCGCAACGGCGTCATCCAGGGACGCGAAAACGCCCATCTCATGAACGGCGGCAGGCGGCGTGTCACTGCTTTGCATTTTCAGCAGTACCGCTTTCACCACCTGTTCAATATCCTGTTGATTCATGATGTTCTGCCTTATTTGTGGAAAATTACCTGACCGCCAGTCACCACCTCATCGACGATGCCAATCACGCACAGATCGACCGGTGACGTTTCGCTTTTATGCGCCTGGCGGGCAGAACTGCCACTCACCAGCAACACCCACTCCCCGGTTCCCGCGCCAATATTGTCGATGGCGACGGCGCATTGCCCGTCAGGATTACCTTGTGGATCAATCATTTCCACCATCAGCAATTTGTCATGCGCCAGTCCGTGATGGCGTACGGTACAAACAATTTGTCCAGTGACGACTGCCAGTTTCATACCCGCCTCCGTGGCGTATTTCAGGTAAAAGCTCCCCCTACCCTCCGCGGAAGGTAAACTGAAAAAGGAGAGAGCGTGACGCCCGAATCGACGTCACACAGGGTGATTACAGGTTGCTGCTATCGCCTTTCAGGCCGATCGGGAAGACTTCTTCCAGGTCGCCGTGCGGACGCGGGATAACGTGTACAGATACCAGCTCGCCGATACGCTGTGCCGCTGCAGCACCTGCGTCGGTCGCGGCTTTACAGGCTGCAACATCACCACGAACCATGGCAGTACACAGGCCGCCGCCAATCTGCTTAACACCAACCAGCTTGACGCGCGCAGCTTTCACCATCGCGTCAGAAGCCTCAATCAGTGCAACCAGGCCCCGGGTTTCGATCATTCCTAATGCTTCCATTGTGCTTTCCTCTTTATCAGGGTCCAGAACGGGACCGTTCATTCAACCAGTGTTTGTAAACTGCTTTCACGGTTTACTTCTGTCTGACGCGGCACAGCTGCCACCAGCGCCAGCTCGATAATTTCCTGCACGCTACAACCACGAGAGAGATCGTGCATCGGCGCGGCAAGTCCTTGTATCAATGGCCCGACGGCACGATATCCGCCGAGTCGTTGTGCGATTTTGTAGCCAATATTTCCGGCTTCCAGCGACGGAAAAACCATCACATTGGCCTTGCCTTGTAGCGGGCTGGCAGGCGCTTTTTGCGCCGCCACTTCCGGCACGAAGGCGGCGTCAAACTGCAACTCGCCATCGACTACCAACTGCGGCGCGCGCTCACGGACGATTTCTGTCGCCTGCTGGACATTGGCAACGCAGGGGTGACGGGCGCTGCCGTTACTGGAAAACGACAACATCGCCACGCGCGGCTCTTCTCCGGTGATGGCGCGCCAGGTTTCGGCGCTGGCAAGCGCGATATCCGCCAACTGCGCCGCCGTCGGCTGTGGCACCACGCTGCAATCGGCAAAACCCAACGCCGGACCGCTGTACTGTGGCAGCATCAGGAAAATGGATGAGAGCGTTTTACAGCCTGGCTGCAAGCCGATAATGCGTAATCCGGCACGCAGCACATTCGCCGTGGAAGAGAGGTTGCCCGCGATACAGACATCCGCTTTACCGGCGCTGACCATTGCTGCGGCGAACATCAGCGGGTCGGTAAGTTTTTCCAGCGCATCCGGCGGCGTTTTTTCGCCCGCACGGGCCAGCCAGCGGAGAGCAAATTCTTCCCGCATTGCGAGGTTGCCATGCGGATCTATCACCTGTAGCCCGTCCATCGCCACGCCGTGACTGAGCGCAAACTGACGAAGTTCAAACGGATTGGCGACCAGAATGGGCGTTGCCAGGCCTTGTTGATGCAAATATTGCGCGGCTTTCAGCACACGTTGGTCTAACGCATCCGGAAATACCACTCTGGCGGGCGCTCGCAACGCCAGTTCACGACAACGTTCAATAATCATTGCGTTTCTCCCAGTCGTTGTTGGATCTGCTTCACCGTTAGCGGCTGCTTCGCTACGCTCAGGATCATCATCACGTAGACCGTGCTGGAAAGGCGGTTCAGCGCCTGCAAGATGTCCGGGCGTAATACTTCAAAGCTGCGGGTGATAAACACCTGCGCCGCTACGGTTTCGGTTTCCCGCACTTTGGTGCGTAGCAGATTCAGCAACGCCGCATCGCGCCCGTGGCTGGCTTCCGGCACCAGATGATCGTGACCAAGATAACGCAACGGCTGATGAGAAAGCCGGTGCAGATCTTCGTCAGAAAGCCCGACAATCGCTTGATCGCCCAGCGGTTCCCCCAGCGCATCGGCACGCATAATGTTGCCAAGACGCGAACGGATATCCGCCAGCCACGGCTGCCACGGTTCCGCCAGTTCAATTTGCAGCCACACTGCCAGCGCAATGGTGCTGTCGAGAACCGCGCGAAAACCCAGACGCGGATCGCTTTTGGCAACCATTTTTTCCGCCGACAGGTGAGTCAGCGTATCCGGCTTTTTCGCCACCGGCTGGCGGCACAGTTCGCAGCACGCCTGCGGATGTTCATCGCTACTGGTCAGCCCATGAACGGGCTGCGGCTGCTGCTGTTCATCGTCAACAAACAGGCGGCCCTGCTTGTCAATAAACTTGATGCGCAGATGGCGGCTTTCCAGCAACTCCCGGGCAGAGGGCGTCAGGCGACTGTCCGCAGGGAGATGGATCTCTGCGCCTTCGCTGAGCGTATGGTTCGCTCTTAGCCATGCTTCGGTGATGAAATCTTTCATAGGGATTGCCAGTTAGCCGGCCAGGCGACATACAGGAATTTCACGCTGGATGTCGTACCAAATTCGATGCTGGAGCCTTTCGGGATAAACATCACGTCGCCTGCTTTGGCGATCATGGTTTCGCCTTCGTGGCGAACGTGCAGTTCCCCTTCCAGTACCATGTCGATTTCGTCATAGTTCAGGGTCCACGGGAAGAAGGCGTTCTCCCACTGCATAAAACCAGCGGCCATGCTGCTGCCGTCGTCTCCGGTGACCAGATCCGTTAATCCGACGCAGTGTGGCTGTGCGCCGTCAAAACGACCAAACTTGACGCTGCTGCCATCAATAACTTTGATGCCGCCTTTGCCGGTAACCGATTTGAAACTCGGCTGCATTGCACCCTGCTCCAGTGACTGTTTTTCCTTCATCACTTTTTCCATCAGCTGCGCGACCAGGCTTTCGGTAAACTGGCCTTCCGGTAGCTGGGCGATGATGGTTTCGCGGATGCGCTGGCTTTCGGTTTTATCGGCTGGCACGCTGGCGGGAACGGACGCCGTTACCGGGGTCGATTCATCACATTCAGTGATGGTAAAACCCAGTAGATCTGCCACTTCACGGGCTTCCGGAGTAATAATGCTGGCGCGCAGAACCACGGACATTGCCTGTTCGCCGCGCGCGTGTGCTTCGCGAATATCATTCGCTGTGATGAGTTTTTTCACCTGCTTCCTCCTGTTTGGTGAGAGATGCCAGATAATCCACCAGTTGCTGCACGCTTTGCGGGTCGTGGCTGTTTAGCTCGAAAATCGGATCTTCGAAGCCCGTCTCAAGCAATAACTTTCGCGTTGCGGCGACGTCAGCATCTGGCATGTCCGTTTTACTGATGACGGCGATTTGCCGTTTGCTGACGCCAATATCCAGCAACCCGGCAGGCAACCGACTTTCCGGGTCATTCGCGCCGTGGACATAGATCAGCATGTCCACATCCTGTAGCGTGGTAATTAAGGCGTGATACCAGCGGGGATGGCTAAAATATTCACCCGGCGTATCAATATCGCCCTTATCATTAAATTCTACGGCCTGCGTTTTTCTGGCGAGGGTATAATCTCCCTGCAACGCATTAAATAACGTTGTTTTTCCTGCCCCGACGGTACCCACAAACGCAATTCGTTTCATGAATGCCTCGTATTAACTTTTGGTCATTTCACAAAGCGTATAATTTAATAAAAGCCCTAAACCGCTGACGGTTTGTGATAACGCTTCTTCTACTGCACCCACCGAGCCATAAATCACCAACGCGCCGCTAAAACGGTCGAGAAAACCGATATGCACATCGGCGGCTTTTAGTGCTAAATCACCGGCGATCATCGCCGTTTCGCCGGGAGTTAGCGTCATAATGCCGATTGCGCCCGCATCAGGAACGCCGATTTTCTTCGCCAGTTCCTCGCCGGGATGCGCGATGAGATGCGCCAGTGTGACCTGTTTGCCGGGCACAAATTCCTGAATGATGCGTTCTTTATCCATGAGTCGCCGCCTGTGAAAAACTTTCGTGTATCGTGACAATTTTTCGTCAGAGTAAATAACAAAATTCGGCAAGCGCGTTTAAAAGGTGAGGTAGATCACTAAGAATGGAGAGATATTTACTGTTATGAATAAACTTTCATATGCGAGGCATGAATATAAATAAAATAATATCGAGATATTTTATATACTGCTTTTTTTATTATTCGCAAACTCAGTAATAAGCTTTGCTAATATATTTCAGGAAAACCGCTTACCCTGAATATTCAGGGTAAGCGTGAGAGTTAAGAATGAATTACAGCGGTTGGGTTTGTGCTTCAACCACGGCTAGCGCCACCATGTTGACGATACGACGTACCGATGCGATCGGCGTTAACACGTGAACCGGTTTCGCCACGCCCATCAGCACCGGGCCGACAGTCACACCTTCCGAGCTGGAAACGCGCAATAAGTTGTAACTAATGCGGGCAGCTTCCATGTTCGGCATCACCAGAATATTAGCGGAACCTTTCAAAGGGCTGTCCGGCATACGGTCGCTGCGAATCGCTTCCACCAGCGCTGCATCGCCGTGCATTTCACCATCAATCATCAGTTCTGGTGCACGTTCCCTGACCAGTTCCAGCGCCTGACGCATTTTGCTCGACGACGGGCAGTCAGAAGAACCAAAGTTGGAGTGCGACAACAGAGCCACACGCGGCTCAATGCCAAAACGACGAACAGTTTCTGCCGCCATCAAGGTGATCTCCGCCAGCTCTTCTGCGTCTGGTTCGTCATTGACGTAGGTATCGGCAATAAAGGTGTTACCACTCGGCAGCAGCAGCGCGTTCATGGCACCTGCGGTGTGAACGCCATCGCGATAACCAAAGACATTTTTTACCACGCTAAAATGTTCATGATAATCGCCCACCGTACCGCAGATCATTGCATCGGCTTCGCCACGCTGAACCATGATTGCGCCGATCACTGTCGGATTACTGATCAGCGCACGCTGAGCCTGTTCCTGAGTGACACCGCGACGCTTCATGATCTGGAAGTATTCAGTCCAGTACTCTTTAAAGCGCGGATCGGATTCGTTATTGACGATCTCAAAATCAACACCCGCTTTGATCTGCAAGCCCAGTTTCTGAATGCGCATTTCGATCACGTTCGGACGACCGATAAGGATCGGTTTCGCCAGCCCCAGCGTTACCAGTTCCTGAGTGGCATGCAGAACGCGCGCCTCTTCCCCTTCCGGCAGAACGACGCGCTTCGGCGCTTTGCGAGCCTGGGAAAAAATCGGCTTCATAAACAGGTTGGTTTTGTAAACGAACTCCGTCAGCTTGTCGATGTAGACGTCGAAATCAGCAATCGGACGCGTCGCCACGCCCGACTCCATCGCGGCTTTAGCGACCGCAGGAGCGATCTTAACGATCAAGCGCGGATCAAACGGTTTTGGAATGATGTATTCCGGACCAAAGCTCAGATCCTGATCGCCATAAGCTGAAGCCACCACTTCACTCTGTTCCGCATGGGCCAGTTCTGCAATCGCGCGTACTGCCGCCAGTTTCATCTCTTCATTGATAGCCGTTGCGCCAACGTCCAGCGCGCCACGGAAGATGAACGGGAAGCAAAGAACGTTGTTCACCTGGTTCGGGTAGTCGGAACGACCGGTGCAGATGATGGCATCCGGACGCACTTCTTTCGCCAGCGGCGGCAGAATTTCCGGTTCCGGGTTCGCCAGCGCCAGGATCATTGGCGCTCGAGCCATTTTCTTCACCATTTCCTGGGTCAGCACTTTCGGGCCGGAACAGCCGAGGAAAATATCCGCGCCTTCAATCACATCATCGAGGGTACGTTTGCCGTCATCCACCACCGCATATGCGGCTTTGGTTTCCGCCATGTTTGGCTCACGGCCCTGATAGATAACGCCTTTTGAGTCGCAAACCACGATGTTATGTTTTTGCAGACCCAGCGCTACCAGCAGGTTCATACAGGCGATTGCTGCGGCACCCGCGCCGGAAACCACCATCCGCACGTCAGAGATGTTTTTCTCCACCACGCGCAAACCGTTGAGGATGGCGGCAGTGCTGATGATTGCCGTGCCGTGCTGATCGTCGTGGAATACCGGAATATTCATCCGCTCGCGCAGTTTCTGTTCAATATAGAAACATTCTGGCGCTTTAATGTCTTCGAGGTTGATGCCGCCGAAGGTCGGTTCAAGCGCGGCGACGACTTCAATAAATTTGTCCGGGTCGAGTTCATCAACTTCAATGTCAAATACATCAATCCCGGCGAATTTCTTAAACAGAACACCCTTGCCTTCCATCACCGGTTTGCCTGCCAGCGCGCCAATGTTGCCTAACCCCAGCACCGCCGTACCGTTAGAGATCACCGCTACCAGGTTACCGCGCGCGGTATATTTGTAGGCTTTTAACGGGTCTTTTTCGATTTCAAGACAAGGTGCGGCAACGCCTGGTGAGTAGGCCAGCGCCAGATCGCGCTGCGTTGCCAGAGGCTTGGTTGGAGAAACCTGGATTTTCCCTGGAACTGGAAATTCATGGAAATCAAGTGCACTTTGTTTTAACTGGTCATCCATTTGGTTGTTCCTTTCACGTAACGTTCACAAATAAAGTGTGTGGGCAACAGCCCCTGCCCACAACGTGGCGCACATTATTACCTTGCCGGAGTCTACAGACTTTGAGCAAGTCCAAACTCTCACCATTAATATAATGTTTTGGTAATAATCCTATAACACTGATGTTACCTGCTTAATCCAGCAATACCATGCCTGTCTGCTATGCTTTTTTGATGCGTTTAGCGAAATTTCTCAGAAGTGTGAATTAACGCACTCATCTAACACTTTACTTTTCAAGGAGTATTTCCTATGAACGAGTTAGACGGCATCAAACAGTTCACCACTGTCGTGGCAGACAGCGGCGATATTGAGTCCATTCGCCATTATCATCCCCAGGATGCCACCACCAATCCTTCGCTGTTACTCAAGGCTGCCGGATTATCACAATATGAGCATTTAATAGACGATGCTATCGCCTGGGGTAGAAAAAATGGCAAGACCCAGGAACAACAGGTGGTCGCAGCGTGTGACAAACTGGCGGTAAATTTCGGTGCTGAAATTCTCAAAATCGTACCCGGTCGCGTGTCAACAGAAGTTGATGCACGCCTCTCTTTTGATAAAGAAAAGAGTATTGAGAAGGCGCGCCATCTGGTGGACTTGTATCAGCAACAAGGCGTTGAGAAATCACGCATTCTGATCAAGCTGGCTTCGACCTGGGAAGGAATTCGCGCGGCAGAAGAGCTGGAAAAAGAAGGTATTAACTGCAACCTGACGCTGCTGTTTTCTTTTGCACAGGCGCGGGCCTGTGCAGAAGCAGGCGTATTTCTGATTTCGCCGTTTGTCGGGCGTATTTATGACTGGTATCAGGCACGCAAGCCGATGGACCCGTATGTGGTGGAAGAAGATCCGGGCGTTAAATCGGTGCGCAATATCTACGACTACTATAAGCAACACCACTATGAAACCATTGTGATGGGCGCGAGCTTCCGTCGCACCGAACAAATCCTCGCCTTAACCGGCTGCGATCGACTGACTATCGCACCGAATTTGCTGAAGGAGCTGCAGGAAAAAGTTTCGCCAGTGGTACGTAAATTAATCCCACCTTCTCAGACGTTCCCACGCCCAGCTCCCATGAGCGAAGCGGAGTTCCGTTGGGAGCACAATCAGGATGCGATGGCGGTAGAAAAACTGTCTGAAGGCATTCGTCTGTTCGCCGTTGATCAACGCAAACTGGAAGATCTTCTTGCCGCCAAACTATAAACCAGCCACGGAGTGTTATATGTCCCGAAAAGACCTTGCCAATGCGATTCGCGCACTCAGTATGGATGCGGTACAAAAAGCCAATTCTGGTCATCCCGGCGCGCCGATGGGCATGGCTGATATTGCCGAAGTGCTGTGGAACGATTTTCTTAAACATAATCCTACCGACCCAACCTGGTATGATCGCGACCGCTTTATTCTTTCCAACGGCCACGCGTCGATGCTGCTCTACAGTTTGCTGCATCTGACCGGTTACGACCTGCCGCTGGAAGAGCTGAAGAACTTCCGTCAGTTGCATTCAAAAACCCCAGGTCACCCGGAGATTGGCTATACGCCAGGTGTTGAAACCACCACCGGTCCACTTGGACAAGGTTTGGCGAACGCCGTCGGACTGGCGATAGCAGAGCGTACACTGGCGGCGCAGTTTAACCAGCCGGATCATGAGATCGTCGATCACTTCACCTATGTGTTTATGGGCGACGGCTGCCTGATGGAAGGTATTTCCCACGAAGTCTGTTCGCTGGCGGGCACGCTGGGACTGGGCAAGCTAATTGGTTTTTACGATCACAACGGTATTTCCATCGACGGTGAAACCGAAGGCTGGTTTACCGACGATACAGCAAAACGTTTTGAAGCCTATCACTGGCATGTGATCCACGAGATCGACGGCCACGATCCGCAGGCGGTGAAGGAAGCGATCCTTGAAGCGCAAAGCGTGAAAGATAAGCCGTCGCTGATTATCTGTCGTACAGTGATTGGCTTTGGATCGCCGAATAAAGCAGGTAAGGAAGAGGCGCATGGCGCACCGCTGGGGGAAGAAGAAGTGGCGCTGGCACGGCAAAAACTGGGCTGGCACCATCCGCCATTTGAAATCCCTAAAGAGATTTATCACGCCTGGGATGCCCGCGAAAAAGGCGAAAAAGCGCAGCAGAGCTGGAATGAGAAGTTTGCCGCCTATAAAAAGGCTCATCCGCAACTGGCAGAAGAGTTTACCCGTCGGATGAGCGGTGGTTTACCGAAGGACTGGGAGAAAACGACTCAGAAATATATCAATGAATTACAGGCAAATCCGGCGAAAATCGCTACCCGTAAGGCTTCGCAAAATACGCTTAACGCTTACGGGCCGATGCTGCCTGAGTTGCTCGGAGGTTCGGCGGATCTGGCTCCCAGCAACCTGACCATCTGGAAAGGTTCTGTTTCGCTGAAGGAAGATCCGGCGGGCAACTACATTCACTACGGGGTGCGGGAATTTGGCATGACCGCTATCGCCAATGGCATTGCGCACCACGGCGGCTTCGTGCCGTATACCGCGACGTTCCTGATGTTTGTTGAATACGCCCGTAACGCCGCGCGGATGGCGGCACTGATGAAAGCGCGGCAGATTATGGTTTATACCCACGACTCAATTGGCTTAGGGGAAGATGGTCCGACCCACCAGGCTGTTGAGCAACTGGCCAGTTTGCGCTTAACGCCAAATTTCAGCACCTGGCGACCGTGCGATCAGGTGGAAGCAGCGGTGGGCTGGAAGCTGGCCGTTGAGCGCCACAACGGACCGACGGCACTGATCCTCTCCAGGCAGAATCTGGCCCAGGTGGAACGTACGCCGGATCAGGTTAAAGAGATTGCTCGTGGCGGTTATGTACTGAAAGACAGCGGCGGTAAGCCAGATATTATTTTGATTGCCACCGGTTCAGAGATGGAAATCACCCTGCAAGCGGCAGAGAAATTAGCGGGAGAAGGTCGCAATGTACGCGTAGTTTCCCTGCCCTCGACCGATATTTTCGACGCCCAGGATGAGGAATATCGGGAGTCGGTGTTGCCTTCTAACGTTGCGGCTCGCGTGGCGGTGGAAGCAGGTATTGCCGATTACTGGTACAAGTATGTTGGTCTGAAAGGGGCAATTGTCGGGATGACGGGTTACGGGGAATCTGCTCCGGCGGATAAGCTGTTCCCGTTCTTTGGCTTTACCGCCGAGAATATTGTGGCAAAAGCGCATAAGGTGCTGGGAGTGAAAGGTGCCTGATGGTGATCGCCGGATGCTGTATGTTCCCCTCACCCTAACCCTCTCCCCAGAGGGGCGAGGGGACGGTCCATGCGCTTTTTAGGGGCGCATCTGGGATTTTGTTTAACGGGTGATCCACAACGTGGGCCAGGCGTCTGGCCCATGCCAGTTATCACAGGTGGGTTCTGCGGCGTAACGCACCAGGCGAAAACGCTGACCGTCAAAGCGCCAGCGCGCCTGAATGCCACAATCGCTTAATCCGCGCCCTTTTGCTAAGGTCACCAGTTTACGCGATTTTTCATCGAATGTTGCGTTCATCAGTTCCAGTTCATTCGTCTCCTGACCGCTGTTGAACGGCAAACGTAACCGAACCGGGCGCGAGGCCAGTGGCTTTTTACGCGACACAATCCAGGCCAAATTAATGGTGTTATAGGCCCCTGCCTCACAGCTAATCATCATCAGCGCTTTATCATCGGTCAGCGCAGTGACATTTACCTCTCGACGCAATGAATCAAGCGAGCAGCGCAGACCATTCATCCGCCAGTTTCCATAATCCAGCAAATCGTTGCGTTCTTCGAGTGAGAGTGGCGTCGGCGTTGGGTTAACCACCGCGACCTCTTTCAGCGCAGGCGCGGGCGGTACGCTGAGCGGCGGTTCGTCCCCTTTCTTTATCCACGCGGTTTCACTGCCAACGCGCTTTTGCTGAGCATCAATAAACAACAACGCCGCTTTTAAGCCATTCAGAGAAATGGTCTGATTGCCATCGCGTAAGGTGATTGCCTTCCCTTCCTGAATCAGCTGCAAAAACGCGGTGATGGTTGCCGTATCATCGGTTACTAATAACCATGGTGAAATCCGCCACTTGTCACCACTTAACGCCAACGGCTCGCCATCTAACAGCAGCCGTGGCGCTATCTCCCCTTCTGACGCATCCGGCGACTTCAATCCGCCGCGCTCAATACGTAAAACGGCATCGGTATGCGCCCCGGCGCTGCGGCTCAGGGTCATCACCAGTCCATTATGATCGCCCGTATTGCGCGCCACACAAAAATTTTGATTATTACAGGTGACCTGCCAGTCGGAAAACGCCCGTTGCGCTGGTGCCGCCCACACCAAAGACGTCGGCAACAAAGCGAAAAAAAAGAGAAGGAAAATGCGATAGCGCATGGACGGTACGACCCCAGAAGTTCAAACAAACAGCACAAGTCGTATCTTCGTTGCGCAGGTAGCGCGGCTCAATCGGATTTGTCGGATTGAGCCAACAATAAACAACGAAATATTATTGTTATTTTTCAGTCCATTAAATGTGACGTTTGCAAATAGTTAAGCAATAACAACGTCTTACCGTCACGTATCTCGCCGGTTTTGATCATCTCCAGCGCCTGGCTGAACGGCAGCTCGAGCACTTCAATATCTTCATCTTCGACACCGCCACCGGCGTTAGCGCGCTGATTGTCACTGTATTCGGCGATAAAAAAGTGGATTAGCTCAGTCACACCGCCTGGGGACATATACAGTTCAAATAATTTGCGCACTTCGCCCACTTCATAGCCCGTCTCTTCAATCGCTTCTTTGCGAATGCACACTTCCGGTTCGTCGTTATCCAGCAGCCCGGCGCAGGTTTCAATCAGTTGCCCGCTTTCATTGCCATTAACCCAGGTAGCGACACGGAACTGACGAATCAGAACCACGGTCTTTTTCTTCGCGTTGTACAGGAGGATCGTCGCACCATTACCGCGATCGTAAACTTCACGTTTATGACGGATAACTTCGCCATCTTTGCGCGTGAGATCGTAAGTAATGTTGTGCAGGGTGAAATAGTTATCGGAGAGAATTTTGTCTTTAATGAGGGTGATTTGTTGCGTCATACCGACTCCACAGCGCGAAATGAACAATTATCTTACGCTGTGAAGCCGGGTTTGTCTGCGCAGGCTATCAGTGAGATTTGACTGATTTTACCCCCAGCCAGTCAATAATCCCCTGTGCCGCATGACGTCCTTCTGCCATTGCGGTAACCACCAGATCCGCACCACGCACGGCGTCACCACCGGCGAAGATTTTCGGATTCGTGGTCTGATAACGGTACTGGCTTTCCACATTCGCGATGATGCGGCCCCATTTGTCTACCGTTACACCGTGCGATTCCAGCCACGGCATCCCGTGTGGATTGAAGCCAAACGCCATAATCACCGCGTCGGCTGGCATGACAAATTCACTGCCTTCCACCGGCACTGGACGCCGACGCCCCTGGGCATCCGGCTCGCCAAGACGCGTGCGCAGGAAACGAATTCCGCAAACGTGACCTTGCTCATTCAGCTCAAGCGCCACCGGCTGGACGTTAAATTCAAAGTTGGCCCCCTCTTCGCGGGCGTTCTTCACCTCTTTCTTCGAGCCTGGCATGTTAGCTTCATCACGACGATAAGCGCAGGTGACGTTACTCGCGCCGTGGCGCAGCGCGGTACGCACACAGTCCATCGCGGTGTCGCCGCCGCCCAGTACCACGACGTTGAGTCCGGCGGTATTGATAAACGGCTCTTCCGGTAGCTCTTCGAGTCCCATCACCTGTTTAGTGTTGGCGATGAGGAACGGCAGCGCGTCATAAACGCCTGGCGCATCTTCATTGGGTAAACCCGCTTTCATGGAACGGTAAGTGCCTACGCCAACGAAGACCGCGTCGTATTGTTCCAAAAGCGAATCCAAAGAGACATCTTTACCCACTTCACAATTGAGTTCGAAGTGAATCCCCATCGCGCTGAAGATTTCCCGACGGCGTGCCAGCAGGGATTTATCCAGTTTGAAAGAAGGAATGCCGAAAGTGAGCAAGCCACCAATTTCTGGATGGCGATCGTACACCGTCACCGCCACGCCATTGCGGGTCAGAACATCCGCACAGGCCAGCCCTGCCGGACCCGCACCGATAATCGCCACCCGCTTGTCCACTTTGGTGACATGGCTTAAGTCAGGACGCCAACCTTTCGCCAACGCCTGATCTGAAATGTAGCGTTCAATGTTGCCGATAGTTACTGCACCGTGCTCATCGCGAATAGTACAGGCTCCTTCACACAAACGGTCTTGCGGACAAACGCGTCCGGTAATTTCCGGCAGAGTGTTGGTCTGGTGAGAAAGCTCGACGGCGGCGTCGATGTTTCCGGCTTTCACCAGTTCAATCCACTGCGGAATATGGTTATGCAGCGGGCAGGTCCATTCACAAACGCTGTGCTCGCCGCACTTAAGGCAGCGCGAGGCTTCCCGTTGTGCCTGATCGGCACGGAATGGCAGATAAATTTCATCAAAACCGGTTTTACGCGCTTCAATCGCCAGTTTGTCCGGCTCGCCACGCGCGGGCGTTGCCTGCATTTGCTCGACTTTACTCATTACCGGCATTTCTTGAGCCGCGGTACTGGCATGCCACGGTTGATGTTCCTGACGTGCGGTACGCAAGCGGCGGGATTTCGCCATGCCGGAGAGTGCGGCATCAGTGACCAGTTGCAGCGCGTCTGCCGGGCAATTCTCGACACAGGCAGGACCGTTTTCGCGCCCTGCACAAAGGTCGCATTTATGCGCCGTGGCTTTTACTTTTCCTGCCGCGACGGGGGTAAGGACGATTTGCATCGTACCAAATGGACAGGCCACCACGCAGGATTTACAGCCAATACACTTTTGCTGATTGACCTGAATGCTGTCATCAACGTGGCTGATTGCGCCATTAGGGCAGCTACGGGCGCAGGGCGCATCTTCGCAATGGTGACAGGTCACTGCACTACGTTGCTGCTGATGTTTGATAACCGTAATTCGGGGATGAAAATGGTGTTGGCTCAAGACATGTTGTTCATCATTGTGAGCCATGACACAGGCGATTTCACAAGCATGACACCCCAGACATTGCTGACTGTTGGCCATAATAAAACGATTCATAACGACCTTCTTTTTTGGTTGTAAAAACCTTATTCTTTATATGAGTGTTGTTATTACCCGACTTACAGGGGAATCGGCAATGTTCATGTGCCCAGAATAAGTAACTATTTCGCTATAAACTGTGGCAGATCAAATAATCCCATCACTGACTAAATTGTGTTTCAGCGAACTGGAACATTAATGATTTTTTGTGGAGAAGACGCGTGTGATTGTTAAACGACCCGTCTCGGCCAGTCTGGCCCGGGCCTTTTTTTACATTGTGCTGCTGTCGATTCTTTCCACGGGTATCGCTCTGCTAACTCTGGCGAGCAGTTTGCGCGACGCTGAGGCTATCAATATTGCCGGATCGCTGCGTATGCAGAGTTACCGCCTGGGCTACGACTTGCAAAGTGGCAGTCCACAACTCAATGCACATCGCCAGTTATTTCAGCAGGCACTGCATTCACCGGTATTAACCAATCTCAACGTCTGGTATGTGCCAGAAGCAGTAAAAACCCGCTATGCGCATCTGAATGCCAACTGGCTGGAGATGAAT
Organism: Escherichia sp. WS1265; assembly: GCF_046487585.1. NCBI lineage: Bacteria > Pseudomonadati > Pseudomonadota > Gammaproteobacteria > Enterobacterales > Enterobacteriaceae > Escherichia > Escherichia sp. WS1265. Next base: position 140,377 of record NZ_JBJQJE010000007.1, on the reverse strand, counting down.
AATCGGCTCAGCAAGGGCGACTTGCCGTGGTATCAGGCCAATATTAATAATTATGTTAATCAGATAGACCTGTTCGTGCTGGCTTTACAGCACTACGCTGAACGCAAAATGCTGCTGGTGGTGGCAATTTCCCTGGCTGGCGGCATCGGTATTTTCACGCTGGTCTTTTTTACTTTGCGCCGCATACGCCATCAGGTGGTTGCCCCGCTGAATCAGCTGGTTACCGCCAGTCAGCGTATTGAACACGGGCAGTTCGACTCGCCGCCGCTGGATACCAGCCTGCCGAATGAGCTTGGCCTGCTTGCAAAAACCTTTAACCAGATGTCGAGCGAGCTACATAAATTGTACCGTTCGCTGGAGGCGTCAGTAGAAGAAAAGACCCGCGATCTCCACGAGGCCAAGCGTCGTCTGGAGGTGTTGTATCAGTGTTCGCAGGCGCTGAACACCAGCCAGATTGATGTGCATTGTTTCCGCCATATTTTGCAGATTGTTCGCGACAATGAAGCGGCTGAATATCTGGAGTTAAATGTCGGTGAAAACTGGCGGATTAGCGAAGGGCAACCAAACCCGGAATTGCCGATGCAGATTTTACCGGTGACAATGCAAGAGACGGTTTACGGCGAACTGCACTGGCAAAATAGTCACGTTTCATCATCAGAACCGCTGCTTAATAGCGTTTCGTCGATGCTGGGACGCGGTTTGTACTTTAATCAGGCGCAGAAGCATTTTCAGCAGTTATTGTTGATGGAAGAACGTGCGACCATCGCCCGCGAATTGCACGACTCGCTGGCTCAGGTACTTTCTTACTTACGTATCCAGTTGACGTTACTGAAGCGTTCGATACCGGAAGATAATGCCACCGCACAAAGTATCATGGCCGATTTTTCCCAGGCGTTGAATGATGCTTATCGGCAGTTACGCGAGCTGTTAACTACTTTCCGCCTGACGCTGCAGCAGGCGGATCTCCCCTCCGCGTTGAGGGAAATGCTGGATACGTTACAAAATCAAACCAGCGCCAAACTGACCCTCGACTGCCGTCTGCCAACCCTGGCGCTGGATGCGCAAATGCAGGTGCATTTGTTGCAAATTATTCGCGAAGCGGTGCTGAATGCGATGAAGCACGCCAACGCCAGCGAAATCGCCGTTAGCTGCGTCACCGCGCCGGATGGCAATCACACAGTCTATATTCGCGACAACGGGATTGGCATCGGTGAACCGAAAGAACCCGAAGGCCATTATGGTCTGAATATCATGCGTGAACGCGCGGAAAGATTGAGTGGGACGCTGACTTTTTCGCAACCTTCCGGCGGCGGCACGTTAGTGAGTATTAGCTTTCGCTCCGCGGAGGGTGAGGAAAGCCAGCTGATGTAATGCCTCCGACTGACCAAAGAATACTGGCACTTAAGGTTCAGTATAAAAGGGCATGATAATTTACATTAACTCCTTTTTTTCTCCACGATTGGCTCGTACCTTGCCGCTACAGTGAAGCAAGTCAAGCCTACAACGATACGCAGAAACACGAGGTCCTCTTTTAATGGCGAATTTCTTTATTGATCGCCCCATTTTTGCCTGGGTGCTGGCAATCCTGTTGTGTCTGACAGGGACCCTGGCGATTTTTTCATTGCCCGTTGAACAATACCCCGATCTCGCGCCACCGAATGTGCGAGTGACCGCTAACTATCCCGGCGCATCGGCCCAGACGCTGGAAAACACCGTGACCCAGGTTATCGAGCAAAATATGACCGGTCTCGATAATCTGATGTATATGTCATCTCAGAGCAGCGGCACCGGTCAGGCATCTGTCACTTTAAGTTTTAAAGCAGGCACCGATCCGGACGAAGCCGTGCAGCAAGTACAAAACCAGCTGCAATCTGCCATGCGAAAGTTACCGCAGGCAGTGCAAAATCAGGGCGTGACGGTGCGTAAAACCGGCGATACCAACATTCTGACCATTGCCTTCGTCTCTACCGATGGTTCGATGGATAAACAGGATATTGCCGATTACGTTGCCAGTAATATTCAGGATCCGTTAAGCCGCGTGAATGGCGTTGGGGATATCGATGCCTATGGTTCGCAATATTCCATGCGTATATGGCTGGACCCGGCGAAACTCAACAGTTTCCAGATGACGGCTAAAGATGTCACTGATGCCATTGAGTCACAGAACGCGCAGATTGCGGTTGGGCAACTTGGTGGTACGCCTTCCGTCGATAAGCAGGCGCTCAACGCCACCATTAACGCCCAGTCACTGCTGCAAACACCAGAACAGTTCCGCGATATCACCTTGCGGGTGAATCAGGACGGCTCAGAGGTAAGGCTGGGCGATGTCGCCACCGTCGAAATGGGGGCAGAGAAATACGATTATCTTAGCCGCTTCAATGGTAAGCCAGCCTCCGGGTTGGGGGTAAAACTGGCCTCCGGCGCGAACGAAATGGCGACAGCGGAGCTGGTGCTCAATCGTCTCGACGAGCTGGCGCAGTATTTCCCGCACGGACTGGAATACAAGGTGGCGTATGAAACCACCTCGTTTGTTAAAGCCTCCATTGAAGACGTGGTGAAAACGCTGCTGGAAGCTATCGCTCTGGTTTTCCTCGTTATGTATCTGTTCCTGCAAAACTTCCGCGCCACGCTGATACCCACTATCGCCGTGCCGGTGGTGTTGATGGGAACCTTCTCCGTACTTTACGCCTTCGGTTACAGCGTCAACACCTTAACCATGTTCGCAATGGTACTGGCGATCGGTCTGCTGGTGGATGACGCCATCGTGGTGGTGGAAAACGTCGAACGTATTATGAGTGAGGAAGGACTCACTCCTCGCGAAGCCACACGTAAATCGATGGGGCAGATCCAGGGGGCACTGGTCGGGATTGCGATGGTGCTTTCGGCGGTATTTGTACCAATGGCCTTCTTCGGCGGCACCACCGGTGCCATCTATCGCCAGTTCTCTATTACCATTGTTGCGGCGATGGTGCTGTCAGTACTGGTAGCGATGATCCTCACTCCGGCTCTGTGTGCCACGCTACTTAAGCCACTGAAAAAGGGTGAGCATCACGGGCAAAAAGGCTTTTTTGCCTGGTTTAACCAGATGTTTAACCGCAACGCCGAACGCTACGAAAAAGGGGTGGCGAAAATTCTCCACCGCAGCCTGCGCTGGATTGTGATTTATGTCCTGCTGCTTGGCGGCATGGTGTTCCTGTTCCTGCGTTTGCCGACGTCGTTCTTACCGCTGGAAGACCGTGGCATGTTTACTACCTCGGTACAATTGCCCAGCGGTTCAACCCAACAACAGACCCTGAAAGTCGTTGAGCAAATCGAGAAATATTACTTCACCCATGAAAAAGACAACATCATGTCGGTGTTTGCCACTGTTGGTTCTGGCCCTGGGGGTAACGGGCAAAACGTGGCGCGAATGTTTATCCGCCTGAAAGACTGGAGCGAACGCGACAGTAAGACCGGCACCTCGTTTGCCATTATCGAGCGTGCAACGAAGGCGTTTAACAAGATTAAAGAAGCTCGCGTTATCGCCAGCAGCCCGCCAGCAATTAGCGGTCTTGGCAGTTCTGCGGGTTTTGATATGGAGTTGCAGGACCACGCTGGAGCAGGTCACGATGCGCTGATGGCAGCACGTAACCAGTTGCTGGCGCTGGCGGCGGAAAACCCGGAGCTAACCCGTGTGCGCCATAACGGCCTCGACGACAGTCCGCAGTTGCAGATTGATATCGACCAGCGTAAAGCTCAGGCGCTGGGCGTTGCTATCGACGATATTAACGACACACTGCAAACCGCCTGGGGTTCGAGCTATGTGAATGACTTTATGGATCGCGGTCGCGTGAAGAAAGTCTATGTGCAGGCAGCTGCGCCGTATCGCATGCTGCCAGATGACATTAATCTCTGGTATGTCCGAAATAAAGATGGCGGCATGGTGCCCTTCTCTGCTTTCGCGACCTCACGCTGGGAAACAGGCTCGCCGCGTCTGGAACGCTATAACGGTTATTCTGCGGTAGAGATTGTCGGGGAAGCCGCACCGGGGGTCAGTACTGGTACGGCGATGGATATTATGGAATCGTTAGTGAAGCAGCTGCCAAACGGCTTTGGTCTGGAGTGGACGGCGATGTCGTATCAGGAGCGGCTTTCCGGCGCGCAGGCTCCGGCGCTGTACGCCATTTCCTTGCTGGTGGTATTCCTGTGTCTGGCGGCGCTGTATGAAAGCTGGTCGGTGCCGTTCTCGGTAATGCTGGTCGTGCCGCTGGGGGTTATCGGCGCGCTGCTGGCAACCTGGATGCGCGGGCTGGAAAACGACGTTTACTTCCAGGTGGGCCTGTTAACGGTCATTGGTTTATCGGCGAAAAACGCCATCCTGATCGTCGAGTTTGCTAACGAGATGAACCAAAAAGGCCACGACCTGTTTGAAGCGACGCTCCACGCCTGCCGTCAGCGTTTACGCCCGATTCTGATGACCTCGCTGGCATTTATCTTCGGCGTATTGCCAATGGCAACCAGCACGGGTGCCGGTTCCGGTGGTCAGCATGCGGTGGGTACTGGCGTAATGGGCGGGATGATTTCGGCCACTATTCTGGCTATTTACTTCGTGCCGCTGTTCTTTGTGCTGGTGCGCCGCCGCTTCCCGCTGAAGCCGCGCCCGGAATAAGCAATAAAAAAGGCGACATGCCAATGTGTCGCCTTTTTCAACTTTCCGATTAAGAACTTGCTCAGCAGGTTCTTGCTTTTTGTACTTTGTCTCAGGAATTACTTACGAAGCATAACTTCGATAAAGTCTTTCCAGTTCCCCAGTTCACGTTCAATCATAACAACCTCTCTTATAATTATGGGTATTCTACGGAAACAATATACCGTGGTGAAGCTAATTTACTCGATTGCTGCGATGACTACCTCCGGGGGGACAAATCTTATGTAAATACTATGGTCCTGCGGTGATGATTTGTATGTGATACACAGCAACATTTCGAGATATTCATACGGCATCTAATACTGATTTAATTCTGGTTAAAATACAGACAGATAACAAGATGAATATTCTTAATGTTTACGTTAAAAATGTTTAATATTATTTAATAGTTGTTAATTTGAATACTTCGATAATGTTATATTTCCTGATAATCATTTGCAGGCAAAATGTTTTCACCCTTAAATGAGTATTTATTCTCATAAATCGAAAAAGGATTCATTATGGTTACACTTTACGGTATCAAAAATTGTGACACCATTAAAAAGGCTCGCCGTTGGCTGGAAGCCAATAACATCGACTATCGTTTTCATGATTACCGCGTCGATGGGCTGGACAGCGAATTATTGAACGGTTTTATCAACGAATTAGGCTGGGAAGCGTTACTCAACACCCGTGGTACAACCTGGCGTAAACTGGACGAAACCACCCGCAATAAAATCACTGATGCGGCCTCTGCGGCGGCATTAATGACTGAAATGCCTGCAATTATCAAACGTCCATTGCTCTGCGCGCCTGGTAAGCCTATGCTGCTGGGTTTTAGTGATTCCAGTTATCAGCAATTTTTCCATGAGGTGTAGTCTATGTCGTGCCCGGTTATTGAGCTGACACAACAGCTTATTCGCCGCCCTTCCCTGAGTCCTGATGACGCAGGATGTCAGGCTTTGTTGATTGAACGTTTGCAGGCGATCGGTTTTACCGTTGAACGCATGGATTTTGCCGATACGCAGAATTTTTGGGCATGGCGTGGGCAAGGTGAAACGTTGGCCTTTGCCGGGCATACCGACGTGGTGCCGCCTGGCGACGCCGATCGTTGGATCAATCCGCCGTTTGAACCCACCATTCGTGATGGCATGTTATTCGGGCGCGGTGCGGCAGATATGAAAGGCTCGCTGGCAGCGATGGTGGTAGCGGCAGAACGCTTTGTCGCACAACATCCCAACCATGCAGGTCGACTGGCATTTCTGATCACTTCTGATGAAGAAGCCAGTGCCCATAACGGTACGGTAAAAGTCGTCGAAGCGTTGATGGCACGTAATGAGCGTCTCGATTACTGCCTGGTTGGCGAACCGTCGAGTATCGAAGTGGTAGGTGATGTGGTGAAAAATGGTCGTCGCGGATCGTTAACCTGCAACCTCACCATTCATGGCGTGCAGGGGCATGTTGCCTACCCACATCTGGCTGACAATCCGGTACATCGCGCAGCACCTTTCCTTAATGAATTAGTGGCTATTGAGTGGGATCAGGGCAATGAATTCTTCCCGGCGACCAGTATGCAGATTGCCAATATTCAGGCGGGAACGGGCAGTAACAACGTTATTCCGGGTGAACTGTTTGTGCAGTTTAACTTCCGCTTCAGCACCGAACTGACTGATGAGATGATCAAAGCGCAGGTACTTGCCCTGCTTGAAAAACATCAACTGCGTTATACGGTGGAATGGTGGCTTTCCGGGCAGCCATTTTTGACCGCGCGCGGTAAACTGGTGGATGCGGTCGTTAACGCGGTTGAGCACTATAATGAAATTAAACCGCAGCTACTGACCACAGGCGGAACGTCCGACGGGCGCTTTATTGCCCGCATGGGGGCGCAGGTGGTGGAACTCGGGCCGGTCAATGCCACTATTCATAAAATTAATGAATGTGTGAACGCTGCCGACCTGCAGCTACTTGCCCGTATGTATCAACGTATCATGGAACAGCTCGTCGCCTGATGAGTGGTTCTGCAAGAGGAAATAAGCATGGACTGGCTGGCTAAATATTGGTGGATTCTGGTGATTGTCTTTTTGGTAGGCGTCCTGCTGAACGTGATTAAAGATCTCAAGCGCGTCGACCATAAGAAATTTCTCGCCAACAAGCCGGAGCTTCCCCCGCATCGTGATTTCAACGATAAGTGGGACGATGACGACGACTGGCCGAAAAAGGATCAACCGAAGAAGTAAGCTGAGCGGCCGGATAAGGCGTTCACGCCACATCCGGCCATGATGCCTGATACAGTCTTATCAGGCCTACCCGGTTATTATTACATCATTTCAATCACATCATCATTGCCAGGCTTACCGCCACTTAGCGCTTCGTCGAAATAATGTTTCGGAATGGTATAACGCAAGTGATCCAGGGCAAATTGCATACTGCGATTGTCGATCGCATGGCCTAAATCCTCCACGATATCCAGCGTCACGTCACCACCGGCACTGATTAACGCTTCCTGCGCCGCAACCGCATGCGCCAGATCGATAACCGGATCTTCACCACCATGAATCAAGTGAATTGTCGTGGCTGTAGACGCGGTTTCCGGCAGACTGGCATAGCGTCCGTTAAAGGCAATGACGCGCGAAGCAAGGCCCGGTTCGGCTTTAATGCTCTCCAGCGCCATAATCGCGCCTTGAGAGAAACCGATTAGTGCCGTGGCGTTAGCCCCTACTCCGCTCTGTTTCTGCCAGTATCGCACCGTCTCAATAAACGTCGGCATGATGGCATCCACACGCGCCTGGCGATTATCTTCCGTAATACCCTGCACCGAAAACCACTGACGCCCCGCCGGATTACCGCTCGGCTCCGCGCCTCCGACACTCACCACCAGCGCATCAGGAAATAGCGGCGCAAACCAGCTGCCTATTTCCCCCATTGCCACCGGGTTATCCCCGACACCGTGGAAAAGCAGTAACAACTGTTGCGCAGGTTTATCCGGGCTTTGAACAACAAAATGGTCATGTTTCATGGCGAACTCCTTAACTGATGTCATTAATTTTACGCCGCTGACTCACAATGACCATGGGAGAAAATTGAAGGAGTCAGTGAAAAAATTACCATTGCGTTATGCGATCGCGCAAACGCTCAGTGCGAACATCATTAAGTGCGAACAGCGCCTGCGCGGCTTCTTCGCGTTGACGGACCAGTAACAGCTTACGGCCTGAAAGTTTAAGTGTGGTACATAACTGCGCGTCACTGGCGTTTTTCTGTAAACGCCCACGCAGCGCCGGTAATGCCAGTTCGCTGGTTTGTAACAGACGCATTAAGCAACCTAACGACGTTAATAGCGGACGATGAGCGAAAGCAAAACCGGCCAGTTCAAGCCAGTCGTCGTCAGAAAGGACGGCATCGTTTAGTGGATCAACAGGGAGCGTTTCGCCATTCCACTGCGCGAGAGCTTGCGCATCGCGACGTAAACGGTAATGCTCACGTTCAGCCAGCTGTTTACCCGCATCACTCATCGGTAACAGCGCCATCGCCGTATAGCAACCGCTGCTGGCTTCACGATGATTACCCATTCGCACCAGCACAAAACCGCAGCGTTGCCAGAAACGCCATAACTCCCTGGTGTAACCAAAACTCACTGAAAGATAGTCGAGGTCATGCGTATATTGCAAAGCACCAGCAATAAGTTGCCGCCCTGTGCCTTCCCGCTGACGAGCCGGATGAACTGCTATCCGGCTGACCCGCCGTCCGCGCAATGTCGCCGCCAGTGGATTGCTGCCGTGCGCCGCCAGCGACTGGGCCACCAGATTACCCCGCGGGCGACGAAAACCCGCCCATACCGCCTGACTGAGTTCTTGAGATAATCCGCCCTCATCCACCAGCCACAGCGCTCCGGCAATCTCGTTTTCGCCAGCCGCCTGTAAAAAATGTTGACCTGGTGCATCCATCATGCGGCGTAAATCCAGCGGCGAAGTCCGGTAGTGCGCACCAGACAATAATTGATAAACCTTTAACGGCGTTTCTGGCTCACTTCGCCATAACGTCTGTTCAAATGCGGCAATGACGATATTGCCTTGTGGTGTATGGGTGAAGTTTTCATCGTCAAACACCAGTGCCTCACTAACCATTTTTTCCAGCGGGCATCCCTGCGCCCAGCGGATCGGCTGTTGCAGTTCAAAACGGTGTAAATGCGGAAAGCGAGCGCAAAATTTCAGCAAAAAACCACGTCCGGTGCCTTCGTAGCCCTGCACCGTAGTGGTTAACAACGTTCGAGGAAAACGCGATACCAGTTGATGCAACAACGGCGCAGGTATGGCTGCGGCTTCATCGACCACCAGCCAGTCGGCTTGCTCATCGCTGGCTAACAAGGCATCCGGCGCAATAAAGCGAAACTTCTCGCCCGCAAATTGTGCCAGTACATCCGTTGCCGCTTTTGCGGGCGCGGTGACAATCGCACTACCCGCAATACGAGAAATGAGTTGCCCTGCCAGCGCCGATTTACCGCGCCCACGCGCAGCCGTTACCACCGCCACGCCCAATGGCATGGTCAGTAGCTGCTGTAAGAGTTGCTGTTGTTCTGGCTGTGGTGCGCCGGTCGCGGGGTGCCAGTCAGTACGGGGAGTAAAATGCGCCAACGTGAACGGCTGGTTCTGCCGCCAGAGGATAGCGTCGTTATTCGCCGTAAGTACGCGTTTGAGATGCTGGACAAAATGCGGCGTCGCAATAGGGTCAGGGCAATCACTCCAGCGCAGCGAGTCGGCATCAGGTTGGTTTTCCCACTCTTCCCATACAGGGAGTAACAACACCAGCCAGCTTCCCGCTTTCAACGTTCCGCTAAGTGCGGCAAAGGAAGCGGCATCAAAGCCGTGACGGGCGTCGAATACCGCATGCCGGAACTCGCGCCCAAGTAAAGTTTGTAGCGCCGAGGGAAAACAGTGGTTTTCAGCATCTGGCTGCGGCGAAATCCACAGCCAGTCGCCAGGTAAGGCATCACGCAACTTAAGCGCATGATCAAAACACCAACCCTCTTCCCCGCTCAACACCAGCAAGCGGCGGATCCCTTCACGTTTCATTTGCGCTGTTAATGTGTGAAGCGCAGTCAGTTCAGCCATCCCTGCCCCGGAAGTTAAATGCTTTTACCAAAAGTATTGCATTGTGCCGGATCACCGCTGTCGAAACCACGTTTAAACCAGCTGTAGCGTTGCTGAGAAGTGCCATGAGTGAAACTGTCTGGTACTACTCGCCCCTGACTTTGCTGTTGTAAACGGTCATCGCCGATGGCCTGCGCCGCGTTCAGCGCCTCTTCCAGATCGCCGGTTTCCAGAACGCCTTGCTGCTGCATACTATGCCCCCAGACACCAGCAAAACAGTCGGCCTGGAGTTCCATACGCACAGATAAGCGGTTCACTTCCGCCTGCGTCGCGTTTTGTTGCAGTTGACGAACTTTCGGCTCGATGCCTAACAGTTTCTGCACATGATGACCGACTTCATGGGCGATAACGTACCCCTGGGCAAAATCGCCATCCGCGCCAAGTTTGTCTTTCATTTCATCATAGAAGGAGAGATCGATATAAACCGTGCCATCCGCCGGGCAATAGAACGGTCCCATAATGGACTGGCCCGCCCCGCAGCCGGTGCGCGTCATTCCACGGTACATGACCAGCTTCGGTTGCTGATAGGTTTTACCCATCTTCTCGAATTGCTGTCCCCAGGTGTCTTCCGTGGTTGCCAGAATCACCGAAGTGAATTTTGCGGCTTCGTCTTCATTAGGACTAATTGACCGTGTTGATTGCTGTTGGGAAACCGGCTGTCCGGTCATCAACCCGGTTAAATCAACGCCATAGTAGCCTGCAACCAGCACGACTATCAGTAAAATCAGCCCGCCTTTACCGCTTGGCAGGCGAAAACCTGGACCGCCCATTGACGGACCACCAGAGCTGTTGCGCCTGTCTTCAACATTGTCACTTTCACGTCGCCCTTGCCAACGCATAGATACCTCAACAATATATTCATTATAGAAATGATCGTAGGTGGTTCAGAGGAAGATTACCACAGGAAAGCGGGATGAAATGGCGGAGGAATGAGCGTTCAATGCACATCTTCCGAGAGCGGTTGTCTTGCCGTGCCAGCTGCACGGCAAGATGATGAACAGAAAAATCAGTCCAGCTGTACACCCAGGCGGCGGGCGACGGCTTCATAGGCTTCGATCAGGCCACCGAGGCTCTGGCGGAAACGGTCTTTGTCCATTTTCTCCAGCGTTTCTTTGTCCCACAGGCGGCTACCGTCCGGGGAGAACTCATCGCCCAGTACCACTTCACCTTTGTACAGGCCAAACTCCAGTTTAAAGTCGACCAAAATCAGACCAGCATCATCGAACAGTTTTTTCAGCACGTCGTTCGCTTTGTAGGTCAGCTCTTTCATACGCGCCAGGTTCTCTTTGCTCACCCAGCCAAAGGTTTCGCAGTAAGATTCGTTGACCATCGGATCGTGCATGGCGTCGTTTTTCAGGAACAGATCGAACAGCGGCGGGTTCAGCTCAATACCTTCTTCGATTCCAAGACGTTTCACCAGAGAGCCAGCAGCACGGTTACGCACGACACACTCAACCGGCACCATATCCAGCTTTTTGACCAGACATTCGGTATCGGAGAGCAGACGCTCCATTTGAGTCGGGATACCCGCTTCAGCCAGTTTGCTCATAATGAAGTAGTTGAACTTGTTGTTCACCATACCTTTGCGATCAAACTGCTCAATGCGCGCGCCATCCCCTGCTGACGTATCATTGCGGAATTCGAGCACCAACAGGTCCGGGTTTTCCGTGCTGTATACGGTTTTCGCTTTACCACGATACAACTCAGCTTGCTTTTGCATCTTTATCACTCCTGGGTGTGAATTAACGTTTTAAAATCTTTTGCTGTCTGGTGTGCCGGATGTTTTGTCAGATGCGGCAAGAACGCCTTATCCGACCTACGTCCGACAAACAAATTTTGTGCGAATTACCGCTAAAATCGCATTTTTCTGCCGACGCACACGTTTGCGTATCATATCAGAAAAAAGGGCCGGATGACTCCAGCCCTGTATTTTTACTTGCTAAACGCAGCCTGGAAGACAGCTACCAGCGCGTCGTTCTGACTCTGAGTCAGAGTATGACCTTTCGGATCGATGAACTGTAGGCTGCTGCGGTTATCTAAATCGCCAACCTGCAGTTTATAGTCACCGGATGCCAGGCCTGGATCGCTCGCGCCCAGTTCCTGCCAGTCGCTGTCAGACAGCGGCTTGTAAGTTACGGCCATGTTGCCCTGCGAACGGGTGCTGTCGGTCACTTTCATGCCCACTTTTTCCAGCGCCGCTGGCAGACGTTGCCAAACCACATTGAACGGCCCGCGTACGACCAGCATTGGTAAACCGGTGTCATCAGCTGCACTTTGTACGTCCATAGTGGTGGAGGCACGATTTTGCGCAGCGTTCGCGGCGTCAGTGGCAGATTTATCCAGACCGGCGGAAATAACGTTCATCATCTCCGTGCTGTAACGCTGCATGGAAGCCGCGTCTGCAACCGGTTTGCCCGCCTGTTCCAGGTTCAGCAGTTTAACCGTAACCGCCTGCTGATAACCCTGCGGCTTAACAGAGATTTGATAACGACCACGATACTGCTCGTCTTCGTCCAGACGGTTCCATTGTACCCAATCGGTGGTCAGTGTCTGACCAGCATCATCACGTTGGGTGATGGTGTAGTTTTTCGCCTGCAGCACGCTAACCACCTGCGGCCACAGAGTATTGCCACGACCATTTTCCACCAGCAATGAAGCGGTATCGCCCGTGAACTGGGTACGCGCGCCAGAAACCAGTGCCAGCGGCTGGGCTGGTGGACGAATGTCCAGCGCCTTACCGACAGCACCACTACCGTTGGTCACCGGGATTGCATAATCACCGGAGGTCACCGGCAAAATCATTCCAGCCGGGGCATGAAGCTCCGCAAGCGGTGCCGCTTCCAGGTAGGCTTCATCACCACTGACCTGACGCTTATAGCGTGAGTCAGAACTACAGGCAGCGAGTAATAAAACAAGCGAAACACCCGCAACCTTTGCCAGGCGCGACTTTTGAACAGAGTAAGCCATCAAATCTCCCTAAACTTTACAGCAAACCGGCATGCTTAAGCGCCGCTCTGACCGTCTCACGACCACTGTCGGTGATTGGTGTCATTGGCAGGCGCAGCGTATCGGTCGCCACAAGACCCAGTTCCTTACATGCCCATTTCACCGGGATTGGATTGGGTTCGACAAATAGTTTGTTGTGTAATGGCATCAGACGCTGATTAATAACGCGTGCCTCGGCAAAATGCCCTTCTGCTGCCAGTTTGCACATCTGGGCCATATCACGCGCTGCGACGTTAGCCGTAACGGAAATAACCCCATGACCGCCTAATTGCATGAAGTCCAGCGCGCTCGCATCATCGCCGCTCAGCAGAACAAAATCATCTGAAACCAGCTCTTTGATCTGGTTTACACGCGTTAAGTTCCCTGTTGCCTCTTTGATTCCGATAATATTTTTTACTTTCGCCAGACGGCCCACCGTTTCCGGGAGCAGATCGCAGCCAGTACGGGACGGCACATTATACAGAATTTGCGGCAGGTCAGTATGCTCAGCGATGGCTTTGAAATGCTGATACAAACCTTCTTGCGACGGACGATTGTAGTAAGGGGTTACCGTCAGGCAGCCGACGATACCACTGTCATTGAAGCGCTGCGTCAGGCTAATGGCTTCCGCAGTAGCGTTAGCGCCGGTTCCGGCAATCACCGGAATGCGCCCGTCAGCCAGCTCCAGCGTCATCATCACCACATCAGCATGTTCGTCATGATTTAAGGTAGCGGACTCGCCAGTGGTGCCAACAGAAACGATCGCCGAAGTACCGCTGGCGACATGATAATCAATCAGTTTTTTCAAGCTAGCCCGACAGACATTACCTTTTTCATCCATCGGAGTAACAATCGCGACAATACTTCCCGTGAACATGGGCCATCCTCTGTGCAAACAAGTGTCTCAATGGTACGTTTGGTATGGCATTAAAAGCAAGCAGACAGAACCGTTCTGATTGTTGTATGCATGTTTTTTTTATGCTTTCCTTAAGAACAACTCACCCCTTAAAGGAATAACCAGTTTGACACTGTCATCGCAACATTATCTGGTGATCACTGCGTTGGGTGCCGATCGCCCTGGAATTGTGAACACCATCACCCGTCATGTCAGTAGTTGCGGCTGTAATATTGAAGACAGTCGCCTGGCGATGCTGGGAGAAGAGTTCACGTTTATCATGCTGCTTTCCGGTTCATGGAATGCCATTACTCTGATTGAATCAACGTTACCGTTGAAAGGTGCCGAGCTGGATCTTTTAATCGTGATGAAGCGCACGACGGCGCGTCCGCGTCCGCCAATGCCAGCATCTGTCTGGGTTCAGGTCGATGTGGCAGACTCCCCGCATTTAATTGAACGCTTCACAGCACTTTTCGACGCGCATCATATGAACATTGCGGAGCTGGTGTCGCGCACGCAACCTGCTGAAAATGAACGGGCTGCGCAGTTGCATATTCAGATAACCGCCCACAGCCCCGCATCTGCGGACGCAGCAAATATTGAGCAAGCGTTCAAAGCCCTATGTACAGAACTCAATGCACAAGGCAGTATTAACGTCGTCAATTATTCCCAACATGATGAACAGGATGGAGTTAAGTAATGAATCCACTGAAAGCCGGTGATATCGCACCGAAATTTAGCTTGCCGGATCAAGACGGAGAACAAGTTAATTTGACCGACTTCCAGGGACAGCGTGTTCTGGTTTATTTCTACCCGAAAGCCATGACCCCCGGCTGTACCGTACAGGCCTGCGGCTTACGCGATAACATGGATGAGTTGAAAAAAGCGGGCGTTGATGTGCTGGGTATCAGCACCGATAAACCCGAAAAACTCTCCCGTTTTGCGGAAAAAGAGCTGCTTAACTTTACACTCCTGTCTGATGAGGACCACCAGGTGTGCGAACAATTCGGCGTCTGGGGTGAAAAGTCCTTCATGGGCAAAACCTACGATGGTATTCATCGCATCAGCTTCCTGATTGACGCTGATGGCAAAATCGAACATGTCTTTGACGATTTCAAAACCAGCAATCACCACGACGTTGTGCTGAACTGGCTGAAAGAACACGCCTGATTCCTTTGCTCCATTCCGTGCTGGCTGCGCTTGCGGTCAGCATACCTCACTTCTCGTGATCAAGATCACATTCTCCCTTTCCCCTGCGACACGGGTGTCGAATCCATTTATTGCTGAACGTTAATGACCATCATTTTTGTACCGTTCAGAATCCAGTTAACACATAACTTATTGAATATACTAAATTAATCAGACTGGCATCCTTTATGCAATATGAAATGCAATGTTTCATATCATTTTCAAGGAGCCGACATGAACCGCTTTGTGGTGGCCGAACCACTGTGGTGTACAGGATGTAATACCTGTCTCGCTGCCTGTTCGGACGTGCATAAAACGCAAGGTTTACAGCAACACCCGCGCCTGGCCCTGGCGAAGACGTCAACACTCACTGCCCCTGTCGTGTGTCATCACTGTGAGGAAGCCCCTTGCCTGCAGGTCTGCCCGGTCAATGCCATCTCCCAGAGGGATGATGCGATCCAACTCAACGAAAGCCTCTGTATAGGCTGCAAGCTTTGTGCCGTGGTCTGCCCATTTGGCGCAATCAGCGCTTCAGGAAGCCGTCCGGTGAATGCCCCTGCGCAATATGTTTTTCAGGCTGAGGGCTCACTCAAAGACGGAGAAGTAAACGCGCCGACCCAACATGCTTTGCTGCGCTGGGAACCGGGTGTCCAGACCGTCGCGGTGAAATGCGACCTGTGTGATTTCTTGCCAGAAGGTCCGGCCTGCGTTCGCGCTTGCCCGAATCAGGCGTTACGGCTGATCACCGACGATAGCCTGCAACGTCAGATGAAAGAAAAACAGCGCCTTGCCGCAAGCTGGTTTGCCAATGGCGGGGAGGATCCCCTTTCCCTCACTCAGGAGCAACGCTAATGGATGCCCTGCAATTATTAACCTGGTCGCTGATCCTCTATCTGTTTGCCAGTCTGGTTTCGCTGTTTTTACTCGGTCTGGACAGACTGGCTATTAAGCTTTCCGGCATCACATCGCTGGTGGGTGGCGTGATTGGCATCATCAGCGGAATTACGCATTTACATGCAGGCGTAACTTTAGTCGCCCGTTTTGCCACGCCTTTTGACTTTGCCGATTTAACCCTACGAATGGATAGCCTCTCGGCATTTATGGTGCTGGTTATCTCCTTGCTGGTGGTGGTTTGTTCTCTCTATTCATTGACTTATATGCGCGAATACGAGGGCAAAGGCGCGGCGGCGATGGGCTTCTTTATGAATCTTTTCATCGCATCGATGGTTGCCCTGCTGGTGATGGACAACGCTTTTTGGTTCATCGTGCTGTTTGAAATGATGTCGCTGTCTTCCTGGTTTCTGGTCATTGCCAGGCAGGATAAAACGTCGATCAACGCTGGCATGCTCTACTTTTTTATCGCCCACGCCGGATCGGTGCTGATAATGATCGCCTTCTTGCTGATGGGGCGCGAAAGCGGCAGCCTCGATTTTGCCAGTTTCCGCACGCTTTCACTTTCTCCGGGGCTGGCGTCGGCGGTGTTCCTGCTGGCCTTTTTCGGTTTTGGCGCGAAAGCCGGGATGATGCCGTTGCACAGCTGGTTGCCGCGCGCTCACCCTGCCGCACCATCGCACGCTTCGGCGTTGATGTCTGGCGTAATGGTCAAAATCGGTATTTTCGGCATCCTGAAAGTAGCGATGGATCTGCTGGCGGAACAGGATATCAAACGGCTGCTGGCCTGGAGTACCGTCGAAAACGTCGGCATTATTTTGCTGGCGGTCGGTGTGGCGATGGTCGGTCTGTCACTGCACGACCCGCTGCTCACCGTTGTTGGACTGCTCGGCGCGCTGTTTCATCTGCTCAACCATGCGCTGTTCAAAGGGCTGCTGTTTCTCGGCGCGGGTGCGATTATTTCGCGTTTGCATACCCACGACATGGAAAAAATGGGGGCACTGGCGAAACGTATGCCGTGGACAGCCGCAGCATGCCTGATTGGTTGCCTCGCGATATCAGCCATTCCTCCGCTGAATGGTTTTATCAGCGAATGGTACACCTGGCAGTCGCTGTTCTCACTAAGTCGTGTGGAAGCCGTAGCGCTACAACTTGCGGGTCCTATTGCTATGGTGATGCTGGCAGTCACTGGTGGGCTGGCAGTAATGTGCTTCGTCAAAATGTACGGTATTACTTTTTGTGGAGCGCCGCGCAGTACACACGCTGAAGAGGCACAGGAAGTGCCAAATACGATGATCGTCGCCATGCTACTGCTCGCGGCACTCTGCGTATTCATTGCGCTTAGTGCCAGTTGGCTGGCACCGAAGATAATGCATATTGCCCATGCGTTTACCAATACCCCTCCCGTCACTGTCGCCAGCGGAATAGCACTTGTACCCGGCACGTTTCATACACGGGTCACTCCCTCATTACTGTTGCTGTTACTACTGGCGATGCCTTTGCTGCCTGGCCTTTACTGGCTGTGGTGTCGTTCGCGCCGCGCAGCGTTTCGTCGCACAGGAGATGCCTGGGCATGCGGCTACGGCTGGGAAAATGCGATGGCCCCGTCAGGCAATGGCGTGATGCAGCCGCTGCGTGTGGTCTTTTGTGCGCTATTTCGTCTACGACAACAGCTCGACCCTACGCTGAGGCTAAATAAAGGTCTTGCGCACGTCACCGCCAGGGCTCAGAGCACAGAATCCTTCTGGGATGAGCGGGTGATCCGCCCCATCGTGAGCGCCACCCAACGGCTGGCCAAAGAAATACAGCATCTGCAAAGCGGCGACTTTCGTCTCTATTGCCTGTATGTGGTTGCCGCACTGGTTGTGCTGCTAATCGCTATTGCCGTCTAAGGAAATCACCATGAGACAAACTCTTTGCGACGGATATCTGGTCATTTTTGCGTTAGCACAGGCCGTGATTCTGCTGATGCTAACCCCGCTTTTTACGGGTATTTCCCGGCAGATACGCGCGCGAATGCACTCCCGCCGCGGACCGGGGATCTGGCAGGATTATCGCGATATCCACAAACTGTTTAAACGCCAGGAAGTTGCGCCGACATCTTCAGGTCTGATGTTCCGCCTGATGCCGTGGGTATTAATCAGCAGCATGCTGGTGCTGGCGATGGCCCTACCACTATTTATTACCGTTTCCCCTTTTGCGGGCGGCGGCGATCTGATCACCCTTATCTATCTTCTTGCCCTGTTTCGTTTTTTCTTTGCTCTTTCCGGGCTGGATACCGGAAGCCCCTTTGCGGGAGTCGGTGCCAGTCACGAGTTGACGCTCGGCATTCTGGTCGAACCCATGCTCATTCTCTCACTGCTGGTATTGGCGCTGATAGCGGATTCCACGCATATCGAGATGATCAGCAAGACGCTGGCGACGGGCTGGAACTCGCCGCTAACTACCGTACTGGCGTTACTGGCCTGTGGTTTTGCCTGCTTCATTGAGATGGGAAAAATTCCCTTTGATGTTGCTGAAGCAGAACAGGAATTACAGGAAGGCCCGCTGACCGAATATTCCGGTGCCGGGCTGGCGCTGGCGAAATGGGGGCTGGGGCTGAAACAGGTCGTGATGGCAGCACTGTTTGTGGCCCTGTTTCTGCCCTTTGGGCGCGCGCAAGAACTTTCTCTCGCCTGCCTGCTGACTTCACTTGTCGTTACGCTGCTCAAGGTTTTGCTGATTTTTGTTCTGGCCTCTATCGCAGAAAACACGCTGGCACGCGGGCGTTTTTTACTCATTCACCATGTGACCTGGCTTGGCTTCAGCCTTGCTGCGCTTGCCTGGGTCTTCTGGTTAACCGGTCTGTAAGGAGCACTGACGGAATATGGAAAATCTTGCTCTGACGACGTTAATGCTGCCTTTTATCGGCGCACTGGTCGTTTCGTTTTCGCCACAACGTCGGGCCGCCGAATGGGGGATTTTGTTCGCCGCGCTGACCACGCTGTGCATGTTGTCGCTGATCTCCGCGTTTTATCAGGCCGATAAAGTTGCCGTCACGTTGACGTTGGTCAACGTGGGGGATGTGGCGTTGTTTGGCCTGGTCATTGATCGCGTGAGTACGCTGATTCTGTTTGTGGTGGTGTTCCTCGGTTTGCTGGTCACGATCTACTCCACGGGTTATCTGACGGATAAAAATCGCGAACACCCGCATAACGGCACGAATCGTTATTACGCATTTTTGCTGGTGTTTATCGGCGCGATGGCGGGACTGGTACTCTCCTCGACGCTGCTCGGTCAGTTGTTGTTTTTTGAAATTACGGGCGGCTGCTCCTGGGCGTTGATCAGTTATTACCAGAGCGATAAAGCGCAGCGTTCAGCACTAAAAGCGTTGCTTATTACCCATATCGGTTCGTTGGGGTTGTATCTTGCCGCCGCCACGCTGTTTTTGCAGACCGGAACGTTTGCGCTTAGCGCGATGAACGAGTTACACGGCGATGCACGTTATCTGGTTTATGGCGGCATCCTGTTTGCCGCGTGGGGGAAATCGGCCCAGCTACCGATGCAAGCGTGGCTACCGGATGCAATGGAAGCGCCAACACCGATCAGCGCCTATCTCCACGCCGCATCGATGGTGAAAGTGGGCGTTTACATTTTTGCCCGCGCCATTATCGACGGCGGCAATATCCCGCATGTGATTGGCGGCGTTGGCATGGTCATGGCACTGGTCACCATTCTTTACGGCTTCCTGATGTATTTGCCACAGCAGGATATGAAGCGGTTGCTGGCCTGGTCGACCATCACTCAACTTGGCTGGATGTTCTTCGGCTTGTCGCTCTCCATCTTCGGCTCGCGGCTGGCACTGGAGGGCAGCATCGCCTACATCGTCAACCACGCGTTCGCTAAAAGCCTATTTTTCCTTGTAGCAGGTGCGCTGAGTTACAGCTGCGGCACGCGCTTGTTGCCGCGTCTGCGTGGCGTATTGCACACCCTGCCGTTGCCTGGCGTGGGTTTCTGCGTGGCAGCGCTGGCAATTACCGGCGTGCCGCCATTCAACGGCTTCTTCAGTAAATTCCCGCTGTTTGCTGCCGGTTTTGCGTTGTCAGTGGAGTACTGGATCCTGCTGCCCGCCATGATTCTGCTGATGATTGAATCGGTCGCCAGTTTCGCCTGGTTTATTCGCTGGTTTGGTCGCGTCGTGCCTGGCAAACCGAGCGAGGCCGTCGCCGATGCCGCACCGCTGCCAGGATCAATGCGCCTGGTGTTGATTGTACTGATTGTGATGTCGCTGATTTCCAGCGTAATCGCCGCGACCTGGTTGCAGTAAGGAGATGATGAATGACCGGTTCTATGATCGTAAATAATCTGGCGGGACTGATGATGCTGACATCGCTGTTTGTGATTAGCGTCAAAAGCTATCGCCTGTCATGCGGATTTTACGCCTGCCAGTCGCTGGTGCTGGTGTCTATTTTCGCCACTCTCTCGTGCCTGTTCGCCGCAGAGCAACTGCTGATCTGGTCCGCCAGCGCCTTTATCACCAAAGTGCTGCTGGTACCGTTAATCATGACTTACGCTGCACGAAATATTCCCCAGAACATCCCGGAAAAAGCGTTATTCGGTCCGGCAATGATGACACTGCTCGCGGCGTTAATTGTCCTGCTTTGCGCATTTGTCGTTCAGCCCGTGAAGCTACCGATGGCTACCGGGCTGAAACCGGCGCTGGCGGTAGCGTTAGGTCATTTTCTGCTTGGCCTGCTATGCATTGTCAGCCAGCGCAATATCCTGCGGCAAATTTTTGGTTACTGCCTGATGGAAAACGGCTCCCATCTGGTGCTGGCGCTTCTTGCCTGGCGGGCACCGGAACTGGTGGAAATTGGTATCGCTACCGACGCCATCTTCGCCGTCATTGTGATGGTGTTACTGGCAAGAAAAATATGGCGTACCCACGGCACGCTGGACGTGAACAACTTGACCGCGCTGAAGGGATAATGAGATGAGTTATTCTGTGATGTTCGCTTTACTCCTGCTCACGCCGCTGCTTTTTTCGCTGCTCTGTTTTGCCTGCCGGAAACGGGGGCTCTCTGCGACTTGTACGGTGACTGTATTACATAGCTTAGGGATCACACTGCTGCTGATTCTGGCACTCTGGGTGGTCCAAACTGCCGCTGATGCGGGAGAAATATTCGCTGCGGGACTGTGGCTTCACATTGATGGTCTGGGCGGTTTGTTCCTCGCCATTCTTGGTGTGATTGGCTTTCTCACCGGTGTTTACTCGATTGGCTACATGCGTCATGAAGTGGCACACGGCGAGCTTTCACCCGTTACGCTGTGCGATTACTACGGTTTCTTCCATCTGTTTTTGTTCACCATGCTGCTGGTTGTTACCAGCAATAACCTGATTGTGATGTGGGCGGCAATTGAAGCCACCACCTTAAGCTCGGCGTTTCTGGTAGGCATTTACGGTCAGCGTTCATCGCTGGAAGCTGCATGGAAGTACATCATTATTTGTACTGTTGGTGTCGCTTTTGGTCTGTTCGGTACCGTGCTGGTATACGCCAACGCCGCCAGCGTTATGCCGCAGGCAGAAATGGCGATATTCTGGAGCGAGGTTCTTAAGCAATCGTCCTTGCTTGACCCAACATTAATGCTGTTGGCCTTTGTGTTTGTGCTAATTGGCTTTGGCACCAAAACCGGGCTATTCCCCATGCACGCCTGGCTGCCAGATGCTCACAGTGAAGCGCCGAGTCCGGTCAGCGCCCTGCTCTCCGCCGTATTGCTGAACTGCGCGCTGTTGGTGCTTATTCGCTATTACATCATTATTTGCCAGGCCATCGGCAGCGATTTCCCCAACCGGTTGTTGCTCATCTTCGGCATGTTGTCGGTTGCCGTGGCGGCATTTTTCATTCTGGTACAGCGGGACATTAAGCGTCTGCTGGCGTACTCCAGCGTGGAGAACATGGGACTGGTCGCGGTGGCGTTAGGCATTGGCGGGCCGCTGGGAATTTTTGCCGCGCTGCTGCACACCTTAAACCACAGTCTGGCCAAAACGCTGTTGTTCTGCGGTTCCGGCAATGTACTGCTCAAGTACGGCACGCGCGATCTCAACGTCGTCTGTGGGATGCTCAAAATCATGCCATTTACCGCCGTGTTGTTTGGCGGCGGTGCGCTGGCGCTGGCCGGGATGCCGCCCTTCAACATTTTTCTTAGCGAATTTATGACCGTTACCGTCGGACTGGCTCGTAATCACCTGTTGATTATCGTCCTGCTGTTATTGCTGTTAACGCTGGTGCTGGCGGGCCTGGTACGGATGGCTGCGCGGGTGTTAATGGCGAAACCGCCGCAGGCCGTTAACCGGGGTGAACTTGGCTGGTTGACCACCTCGCCAATGGTGATTCTGCTGGTCATGATGCTGGCGATGGGAACGCATATTCCACAACCTGTCATCAGGATCCTGGCGGGCGCTTCCACTATAGTCCTCTCAGGGACGCACGACCTGCCTGCACAACGTAGCACCTGGCATGATTTTTTGCCTTCAGGCACCGCATCTGTTTCGGAGAAACACAGTGAACGTTAATTCATCGTCAAATCGTGGCGAAGCGATTCTCGCCGCCCTGAAAACGCAGTTCCCCGGCGCGGTGCTGGATGAAGAGCGACAAACGCCTGAACAGGTCACCATTACGGTGAAAATCAATCTGCTGCCTGACGTTGTGCATTATCTTTATTATCAACATGATGGCTGGCTTCCGGTCCTGTTTGGCAACGACGAGCGGACACTTAACGGTCATTACGCGGTTTATTATGCCCTTTCTATGGAACGGGCCGAAAAATGCTGGATCGTGGTGAAGGCACTGGTCGATGCCGACAGTCGGGAGTTTCCGTCAGTCACACCGCGCGTCCCTGCCGCGGTCTGGGGCGAGCGAGAAATTCGCGATATGTACGGGCTGATTCCGGTTGGCCTGCCGGATCAGCGTCGGCTGGTGTTGCCCGATGACTGGCCGGAAGATATGCATCCGCTGCGCAAAGACGCGATGGATTATCGACTGCGCCCAGAACCGACGACTGATACCGAAACGTATCCGTTTATCAACGAGGGCAACAGCGATGCGCGGGTGATCCCTGTCGGCCCGCTGCATATCACCTCCGATGAACCAGGTCACTTCCGCTTGTTTGTGGATGGCGAGCAAATTGTCGATGCTGATTACCGCCTGTTTTATGTCCATCGCGGCATGGAGAAACTGGCAGAAACGCGGATGGGCTACAACGAAGTGACCTTCTTATCCGACCGCGTGTGTGGGATTTGCGGTTTTGCCCACAGTGTGGCCTATACCAACTCGGTTGAAAATGCACTGGGGATTGAGGTGCCGCAACGAGCGCATACTATTCGCTCGATTCTGCTGGAAGTCGAACGGCTGCATAGTCATTTGCTCAACCTTGGCCTCTCCTGCCATTTTGTTGGATTTGATACCGGCTTTATGCAATTTTTCCGCGTGCGGGAAAAGTCGATGACGATGGCGGAATTGCTGACCGGGTCGCGTAAAACCTACGGTCTGAATCTGATTGGTGGTGTTCGCCGCGATATTCTCAAAGAGCAACGTCTGCAAACGCTGAAACTGGTGCGCGAGATGCGCGCCGACGTGTCGGAGCTGGTAGAGATGCTGCTTGCCACGCCGAATATGGAACAACGCACTCAGGGCATTGGCATTCTCGACCGACAAATCGCCCGTGATTATAGCCCTGTCGGGCCGCTGATCCGCGGCAGTGGTTTTGCCCGTGATTTGCGCTTTGATCACCCCTACGCCGACTACGGCAATATTCCCAAAACGCTGTTTACCTTTACCGGCGGCGATGTCTTCTCCCGCGTGATGGTCCGTGTCAAAGAGACGTTTGATTCGCTGGCAATGCTGGAATTTGCCCTCGACAACATGCCGGATACCCCACTGCTGACCGAAGGCTTTAGCTATAAACCTCACGCATTCGCGCTGGGCTTTGTTGAAGCGCCACGTGGTGAAGACGTGCACTGGAGCATGCTCGGTGATAACCAAAAATTGTTCCGCTGGCGCTGTCGTGCCGCCACCTACGCCAACTGGCCAGTGCTGCGTTACATGCTGCGCGGCAATACCGTTTCTGACGCACCGCTGATTATCGGTAGCCTTGATCCCTGCTACTCCTGTACCGACCGTGTGACGCTGGTTGATGTGCGCAAGCGCCAGTCAAAAACCGTGCCGTATAAAGAGATCGAACGCTACGGCATTGATCGTAACCGTTCGCCGCTGAAGTAAGGACAGAAGATGCTGAAGTTACTGAAAACTATTATGCGCGCCGGAACCGCGACGGTGAAATATCCCTTCGCGCCACTGGAGGTCAGCCCAGGCTTTCGCGGGAAACCGGACCTGATGCCCAGCCAATGTATTGCCTGCGGTGCCTGCGCTTGTGCTTGTCCGGCAAATGCGCTGACTATCCAGACCGACGACCAGCAAAATACGCGCACCTGGCAGCTCTATCTGGGGCGTTGTATTTACTGCGGACGTTGTGAAGAAGTGTGCCCGACCAGAGCCATTCAGCTTACCAATAACTTTGAACTGACCGTCACCAATAAAGCCGATCTCTATACCCGCGCGACGTTCCATCTACAACGTTGCAGCCGTTGCGAACGCCCGTTTGCCCCGCAAAAAACCGTCGCACTGGCTGCAGAACTGTTGGCACAGCAACAAAATGCACCACAAAACCGCGAAATGTTACGGGCGCAAGCGAGCGTCTGCCCGGAATGCAAACAGCGCGCGACGCTGATCAACGACGACACAGATGAACCGCTGGTGGCTAAGGAGCAGCTATGAGTCCAGTGCTTACGCAACATGTCAGCCAGCCCATCACGCTGGACGAGCAAACGCAAAAGATGAAGCAGCATTTGCTACAGGATATCCGTCGCTCGGCTTACGTTTATCGCGTCGATTGCGGCGGCTGTAACGCCTGCGAAATCGAAATTTTTGCCGCCATCACACCCGTATTCGACGCAGAACGTTTTGGCATTAAGGTTGTTTCATCACCGCGTCACGCCGATATTTTGTTATTTACTGGCGCAGTCACCCGGGCGATGCGTATGCCTGCACTTCGGGCATATGAGTCTGCCCCCGATCATAAAATCTGTGTTTCCTACGGCGCGTGTGGTGTCGGCGGCGGTATTTTCCACGATCTCTACAGCGTCTGGGGCGGCAGCGACACCATTGTCCCCATTGATGTTTGGATCCCCGGCTGCCCGCCAACACCGGCCGCCACCATTCACGGTTTCGCCGTGGCGCTCGGTTTGCTGCAACAGAAGATTCACGCTGTGGATTATCGCGATCCCACCGGGGTGACCATGCAACCGCTATGGCCGCAGATCCCGCCATCACAGCGTATCGCCATTGAGCGAGAAGCGAGGCGGCTGGCGGGCTATCGTCAGGGGCGAGAAATTTGCGATCGGCTCCTGCGCCATTTAAGCGACGATCCTACAGGAAATCGGGTTAACACCTGGTTGCGCGAAGCCGACGATCCGCGTCTCAATAGTATCGTTCAGCAACTCTTTCGCGTTCTCCGGGGGTTACATGGCTGAGGAGTGCGGGGAAATTGTTTTCTGGACGCTGCGAAAAAAATTTGTCGCCAGTAGCGACGAGATGCCGGAACACAGCTCCCAGGTAATGTATTACTCGTTGGCTATCGGTCATCACGTTGGCGTGATTGATTGTCTGAATGTCGCCTTCCGCTGCCCACAGACGGAATACGAAGATTGGCTTGCACAGGTCGAAGAGGAGCAAGCCCGACGTAAGATGCTGGGGGTGATGACCTTTGGTGAGATTGTTATTGACGCCAGCCACACCGCCCTGTTGACCCGGGCATTCGCGCCACTGGCAGATGACGCGACGTCGGCGTGGCAGGCGCGTAGCATTCAATTCATTCATCTGTTGGATGAAATTGTGCAGGAACCGGCCATCTATCTGATGGCCAGAAAAATTGCGTGAGAAGGATTTCTCATTAATAAGGACTGTTGATGGCTATGTCAGACGAGGCGATGTTTGCCCCGCCACAAGGAATAACAATTGAAGCGGTAAACGGAATGCTCGCGGAGCGGTTAGCACAGAAACACGGCAAGGCGTCTTTATTACGCGCCTTCATCCCGCTGCCGCCGCCGTTCAGCCCGGTACAACTTATTGAACTGCATGTTCTCAAAAGCAACTTCTATTACCGCTACCATGATGATGGCAGCGATGTGACGGCAACAACAGAGTATCAGGGCGAGATGGTCGATTATTCGCGTCACGCCGTCCTTCTCGGCAGTAGTGGAATGGCGGAGCTACGCTTTATTCGTACCCACGGCAGGCGTTTTACTCCCCAGGATTGCACACTGTTTAACTGGCTGGCACGCATTATCACCCCGGTTCTGCAATCATGGCTCAATGATGAAGAACAACAGGTGGCGCTGCGTTTGCTGGAGAAAGATCGCGATCATCATCGGGTACTGGTGGATATCACTAATGCAGTGCTGTCACATCTTGATCTCGACGATCTGATCGCTGACGTCGCTCGTGAGATCCATCATTTTTTCGGTCTGGCTTCAGTCAGTATGGTACTGGGCGATCATCGAAAGAACGAGAAGTTCAGCCTGTGGTGCAGCGATCTTTCTGCCTCACATTGTGCGTGTCTGCCACGCTGTATGCCTGGCGAAAGTGTATTGCTGACACAAACGCTACAAACCCGACAACCGACCTTGACGCACCGTGCAGACGATCTGTTTCTCTGGCAACGCGACCCGTTATTACACTTACTTGCATCTAACGGCTGCGAATCTGCGCTCCTTATACCGCTCACCTTTGGCAACCATACACCGGGCGCATTGTTGCTGGCGCATACCTCTTCCACTCTCTTTAGTGAGGAAAACTGCCAGCTACTACAACATATTGCCGATCGCATCGCTATTGCCGTTGGCAATGCCGATGCCTGGCGCAGCATGACCGATTTGCAGGAAAGCTTGCAGCAAGAAAACCACCAGCTTAGCGAGCAGCTCCTTTCGAATCTGGGCGTCGGTGACATTATCTATCAAAGCCAGGCAATGGAAGATTTGCTCCAGCAGGTAGATATTGTGGCGAAGAGCGACAGTACGGTGTTGATTTGTGGTGAAACCGGAACCGGCAAAGAGGTGATCGCCAGAGCGATCCATCAACTTAGCCCACGACGCGACAAGCCACTGGTCAAAATCAACTGCGCTGCCATCCCCGCCAGTCTTCTGGAAAGTGAGTTATTCGGTCATGACAAAGGGGCATTTACTGGTGCGATTAATACCCATCGTGGTCGTTTTGAAATTGCCGATGGCGGCACGTTGTTTCTCGATGAAATTGGCGATCTGCCGTTAGAACTTCAGCCTAAACTGCTGCGCGTATTGCAGGAACGGGAGATTGAGCGTCTCGGCGGGAGTAGAACGATCCCGGTAAATGTCAGAGTCATTGCCGCCACCAACCGTGATTTGTGGCAAATGGTTGAAGATCGCCAGTTTCGCAGCGATCTCTTTTATCGCCTGAATGTCTTCCCACTGGAACTGCCGCCACTGCGCGACCGTCCGGAAGATATCCCTCTTTTAGCAAAGCATTTCACGCAAAAAATGGCGCGCCATATGAATCGCGCAATTGACGCCATCCCGACCGAGGCGCTACGCCAGTTGATGTCGTGGGACTGGCCGGGCAACGTGCGCGAGCTGGAAAACGTGATTGAGCGAGCGGTACTACTGACTCGCGGTAACAGTCTGAATTTACATCTTAATGTCCGACAAAGCCGTTTACTGCCGACGCTAAATGAAGATTCAGCGCTTCGCAGTTCAATGGCGCAGTTGCTGCACCCGACGACGCCAGAGAATGACGAAGAAGAACGTCAGCGCATTGTTCAGGTATTGCGAGAAACCAATGGCATTGTTGCCGGGCCCCGTGGCGCGGCGACGCGATTAGGGATGAAGCGCACCACGCTGCTGTCACGAATGCAGCGGCTGGGGATCTCGGTTCGCGAGGTGTTGTAATCTGTTTTTGCAGGAGTATGCATGAGAAACAAACTCTCTTTCGACTTGCAGTTGAGCGCCAGAAAAGCGGCAATCGCTGAACGGATTGCCGCCCATAAAATTGCCCGCAGTAAAGTGTCGGTCTTTTTAATGGCGATGTCCGCTGGCGTGTTTATGGCGATCGGATTTACTTTTTACCTTACCGTTATCGCCGATGCCCCGTCTTCACAGGCATTAACCCATCTGGTGGGCGGCCTTTGCTTTACACTTGGCTTTATTTTGCTGGCGGTTTGCGGCACCAGCCTGTTCACCTCGTCGGTAATGACGGTAATGGCAAAAAGTCGGGGCGTTATTAGTTGGCGAACATGGCTGATTAATGCACTTCTGGTGGCCTGCGGTAATCTGGCAGGTATTGCCTGTTTCAGTTTGTTAATCTGGTTTTCCGGGCTGGTGATGAGTGAAAACGCGATGTGGGGAGTCGCGGTTTTACACTGCGCCGAGGGCAAAATGCATCATACATTTACTGAATCAGTCAGCCTCGGCATTATGTGCAATCTGATGGTTTGCCTGGCGCTGTGGATGAGTTATTGCGGACGTTCGTTATGCGACAAAATCGTCGCCATGATTTTGCCCATCATCCTGTTTGTCGCCAGTGGCTTTGAGCACTGTATCGCCAATTTGTTTGTGATTCCGTTTGCCATTGCCATTCGCCATTTCGCCCCTACCTCCTTCTGGCAACTGGCGCACAGTAGCGCAGACAATTTTCCGGCACTGACGGTCAGCCATTTTATTACCGCCAATCTGCTCCCGGTGATGCTGGGTAATATTATCGGCGGTGCAGTGCTGGTGAGTATTTGTTATCGGGCTATTTATTTACGTCAGGAACCCTAAAAATCAGCCCGGCGAAACAGTTCGTCGGGCTGAAGATTATTCTTGCGCGATTTGCCCATCGGGCCAGGCGTGAATCACGGCTTTGATCAGCGTCGCCAATGGAATGGCGAAGAATACGCCCCAGAATCCCCACAAACCACCGAAGATCACCACCGATAAAATAATGACCAGCGGATGCAGGTTAACTGCTTCGGAGAACAACACAGGTACTAACAGGTTGCCGTCCAGCGCCTGAATGATCAGATACACCGCGAAGCAGCTCCAGAATTCCGTGCCAGCACCAAACTGGAATAGCGCCACGCCAACCACCGGAATGGTCACCACAAATGCACCAATGTACGGAATAAGTACCGAGAAGCCGACCAGCACCGCCAGCAGCAGCGAATAGTTCAGCCCGAAGAGTAAGAATCCCAGCCAGGTGGCAATCCCCACCACGATCATCTCCAGCACTTTGCCGC
This sequence comes from Escherichia sp. WS1265, assembly GCF_046487585.1. Lineage (NCBI taxonomy): Bacteria > Pseudomonadati > Pseudomonadota > Gammaproteobacteria > Enterobacterales > Enterobacteriaceae > Escherichia > Escherichia sp. WS1265. The sequence goes on along the minus strand of NZ_JBJQJE010000007.1, from coordinate 111,264 downwards.
GGATATAGTTGGTGATTTGTTGATTCATCTCCTTCCACACCTGTCCTGCCAGTCCACGGTTACGTGGCAGCACCCGGCGAACGGCGTTCAGCATCTGCTCTTTGTCTTTCAGCAGGAAGAAGACCATCAATGGCACCAGCACCAGATAGACAGCTATGGTCAGCAAACCGACCAGCGAGGCGAGGGAAATTTTCACCACCGAATCGCCCATGGTCAGCATCCGACTACGCATATTTTCTGCCATTGCATCAATAATGCCCGCATCCATTAACGCCGGATAGCGGCGCGGCAACGTGGCGGCAAAGTCAGAAAGCTTATTGAGCATCCCCGGCATATCGCGGATTAAGTAGATGCCCTGCTGCCAGGCGATAGGCAGTACCACAAACGCCATCAGTAGCAATATACCGACGAAAACCACCAATACAATCGACGTCGCCCAGCGGCGGGAGCAGCCAATAGATTGCAGGCGCACGGTTGGCCATTCCAGCAAATAGGCCAGCACAATAGCCACCAGCAACGGAGCAAGCAGGCCACTAAAGAAAAAGATAATGCCAAATCCGGCAACTAAAATAACCAGCAAGGCAATCGCTTCCGGGTCGCTAAAACGGCGGCGATACCATTGCATCAACATTTCGAGCATAAAGACCTTCCCTGAACCTCAAGAGCGGGATTGCGATCCGCAATTGTATCGAAATGTCACAAAAAAGACTTCGCTTTTTATGACGGATTCAGGAAACTGAAAAGTCATTTGAGTGGGCTAATCTTCGCCGTTACACTCAAAGGCGGCGCGGTGGGAACGATATTTCACAGTATCGGTCAAATGACTATCTCCAGAAATACAGGATAGAGGTTATGTTCAGGCAGTTGAAAAAAAACCTGGTTGCAACCCTCATTGCTGCTATGACCATTGGTCAGGTAGCCCCGGCGTTTGCCGACAGCGCAGACACCTTACCGGATATGGGAACCTCCGCAGGAAGCACGCTTTCCATTGGTCAGGAAATGCAGATGGGCGACTATTATGTCCGCCAGCTACGCGGCAGCGCGCCGTTAATTAATGACCCGCTGTTAACGCAATATATTAATTCGCTGGGGATGCGTCTGGTTTCGCATGCCAATTCGGTTAAGACACCGTTTCATTTCTTTCTGATCAACAACGACGAAATTAACGCCTTTGCTTTCTTTGGCGGCAACGTGGTGCTGCACTCTGCCCTGTTCCGTTATTCCGATAACGAAAGCCAACTGGCTTCAGTTATGGCGCACGAAATCTCCCACGTCACCCAACGTCACCTGGCGCGAGCGATGGAAGATCAACAGCGCAGCGCGCCGCTGACCTGGGTCGGCGCGTTAGGTTCTATTTTACTGGCGATGGCCAGTCCGCAGGCGGGGATGGCGGCGCTGACCGGTACACTGGCGGGAACGCGCCAGGGGATGATCAGTTTCACCCAGCAAAATGAACAGGAAGCGGATCGCATTGGTATTCAGGTGCTGCAACGCTCAGGATTCGATCCGCAGGCGATGCCGACCTTCCTCGAAAAATTGCTCGATCAGGCGCGTTACTCCTCGCGTCCGCCGGAAATTTTATTGACTCACCCATTGCCGGAAAGTCGTCTGGCAGATGCCCGCAACCGTGCTAATCAGATGCGCCCGATGGTGGTGCAGTCGTCGGAAGATTTCTATCTGGCGAAAGCGCGCACACTGGGGATGTATAATTCCGGACGTAACCAGCTCACCAGTGATTTGCTGGATGAATGGGCGAAAGGAAACGTTCGTCAGCAACGAGCGGCGCAATATGGTCGTGCTTTACAGGCGATGGAAGCCAATAAATACGACGAAGCGCGTAAAACGCTGCAACCGTTACTGGCGGCAGAACCTGGCAACGCATGGTATCTCGATCTGGCTACCGATATCGATCTTGGGCAAAACAAAGCCAATGACGCTATCAATCGCCTGAAAAATGCCCGCGATTTGCGCACCAATCCAGTGTTGCAGCTCAACCTGGCGAACGCTTATCTGCAAGGCGGTCAACCACAAGAAGCGGCCAATATTCTGAATCGCTACACTTTTAACAATAAAGATGACAGCAACGGCTGGGATTTACTGGCACAGGCGGAAGCCGCGCTAAATAACCGCGATCAGGAACTGGCTGCGCGAGCAGAAGGTTATGCGCTCGCCGGGCGACTCGATCAGGCCATTTCCTTGTTGAGTAGCGCCAGTTCTCAGGTGAAATTAGGCAGCCTGCAACAAGCGCGTTACGATGCGCGCATCGACCAGTTGCGCCAGCTGCAGGAACGCTTTAAGCCTTATACCAAGATGTAATTCGCATTAAAGGAAGAACAATGACCAAACAGGTAAAAATCTACCATAACCCACGCTGTTCAAAGAGCCGGGAAACGCTAAACCTGCTGAAAGAAAACGGCGTGGAGCCAGAAGTGGTGCTCTACCTTGAGACACCCGCCGATGCGGCAACGCTGCGTGATTTGCTGAAAATGCTGGGGATGAATAGCGCTCGTGAATTGATGCGCCAGAAAGAGGATCTTTATAAAGAACTGAACCTGGCTGACAGTTCGCTTAGCGAAGAGGCGCTGATTCAGGCAATGGTGGATAATCCGAAGCTAATGGAGCGCCCGATTGTGGTCGCGAATGGCAAAGCGCGAATTGGTCGTCCACCGGAGCAGGTGCTGGAAATCGTGGGTTAAGAAGTGCTCCATCGCTAGTTGAAGCACATTGCCGGATGCGACGCTTGCCGCGTCTTATCCGGCCGACGAATACTATGGGTGCGCATCCGACAATAAACGTCTTGTCTACAGTTTCAGAATCTCTTTCACAAACGGAATGGTCAGCTTACGTTGCGCGGTAATCGACGCACGATCCAACTGATCCAGCGTCATAAATAACGTGCGCATTTCTCTGTCGAGCCGCTTCAGCAAGAAACGCCCCACATCTTCCGGCAGTTCAAAACCACGCAAACGCGCGCGTAACTGTAGCGCCTGCAACTTATCTTCATCAGAAAGTGGCTGCAATTTGTAGATCTGCCCCCAGTCGAGACGCGACGCGAGATCCGGTAATCCAAGATTCAACTGCCGCGGTGGACGATCGCCGGTGATTAACAACCGTGTTTTGCCCGATTCCAGAATTCGATTGTAGAGATCGAAAATCGCCATCTCCCACAACTCATCGCCTGCAATACACTCAATGTTGTCGATACAGACCAGCGACAAATGCTCCATACCGTCGAGCACTTCCGGAACAAACCAGGTGCGTTTATCCAGCGGGACATAGCCCACCGCATCGCCACGCTGCGACAATTCCGCGCAAGCCGCGTGCAGCAGATGGCTGCGCCCCGCGCCTTCGCGTGCCCAGAGATAGATGTAACCGCTATGTTCCTGACGCAGCACGTTTTGCAGCGCGGCCAGTAAAGAGGAGTTATCCCCCGGCCAGAAACTTGCAAAGGTTTCGTCGTCAGGAAGATAAAGTGGCAAAGAGAGCTGTGCCGGTGTGTTCAGAGATACCTCAACCAGGATTTCACAAAATCGCGAGAAGTTTACCACAGAATCCCATGATGTTTGAACCGGGCAGCAACACTGCCCGGTCGGTACATTATTTGTCTGTTATATCCGCGTCTTCTGCGTCCAGCACCACTTCTTCAGGGCGCAGCACACTAATCAGTTTGAAGATCAAACTTAAGCCGATACCGACGATGGTCGCCAGCGCCATACCTTTCAGCTCCGCCGCGCCGATGTTTACCTTCGCGCCACTGACACCGATGATCAAAATCACGGAAGTCAGGATCAGGTTCTGTGCTTTGTTGTAATCCACTTTCGATTCGATCAAAACACGAATACCGGAAGCCCCGATGACACCATAAAGCAGCAGCGAAACGCCGCCCATCACCGGCAATGGGATCATCTGGATAGCAGCAGCCAGTTTACCGACGCAGGAAAGCAGGATAGCGAAAATCGCTGCCCCGCCGATAACCCAGGTACTGTAAACACGGGTGATCGCCATCACGCCAATGTTTTCCCCGTAGGTGGTATTTGGCGTGGAACCAAAGAAGCCGGAGATCACGGTCGACAAGCCGTTAGCAAACATCGAACGGTGCAGACCTGGATCGCGCAGCAGATCTTTTTTGACGATATTAGCCGTTACCACCAGGTGCCCTACGTGTTCGGCAATAACCACTAACGCCGCTGGCAGAATAGTCAGAATGGCAAACCACTCGAAGCGCGGCGTATAGAGAGTTGGCAGCGCAAACCAGTGAGCATTAATAATCGGCGTGGTATCGACAATTCCCATTGCGAAAGAGAGCGCGTAGCCCACCAGCACGCCAATTAAAATCGGGATAATTGCCAGGAAACCACGAAACAGCACGGAACCTAAAACCGTAACCGCCAGCGTGGTAATGGAGATGATGATGGTTTTGGAGTCTGGAGTTTGCCCTTCAGCCGGGAGTAAACCTGCCATACCGGCAGCTACGCCCGCCAGCTCCAGACCGATGACGGCAACGATTGCGCCCATTGCCGCAGGTGGAAACAGCACGTCCAGCCAGCCGGTCCCCGCTTTCTTCACGATAAAAGAAACCAGGCAGAACAGCACGCCGCACATAATAAAGCCGCCCAGCGCGACTTCATACCCCAACGGCAACAGTAACAATACCGGTGAAATAAAGGCAAAGCTGGAACCAAGATAAGCCGGAATTTTCCCTTTACAGATGAAGAGATACAGCAGTGTTCCTATACCGTTAAATAACAGTACAGTCGCCGGGTTAATATGAAATAAGACGGGCACCAGGACGGTTGCACCAAACATGGCGAACAAATGTTGCAAACTAAGCGGGATTGTCTGTAAAAGTGGCGGTCTTTCACTCACCCCGATAGCACGGCGCGTCATAGTATTATCCTCTGTATTATGTGTTATAGGCGCTTTACTCAAAAAAAAGCCGACTCTTAAAGTCGGCTTTAATTATTTTTATTCTTTATTTCGTACCAAAGATTTTGTCACCGGCATCGCCGAGGCCCGGAATAATGTATCCGTGCTCGTTCAGTCCCTGGTCAATCGATGCAGTATACAGTTCGACGTCCGGGTGCGCTTTTTCCAGCGCTGCGATACCTTCTGGCGCAGCTACCAGCACCAGAACTTTGATGCTGCTGCAGCCCGCTTTTTTCAGCAGGTCGATGGTCGCGATAACGGAACCACCGGTTGCCAGCATTGGGTCAACGATCAGCGCCATACGCTCATCGATGTTAGAAACCAGTTTCTGGAAGTACGGTACCGGCTCCAGCGTTTCTTCATTACGGTACATACCGACGACGCTGATGCGCGCGCTCGGAACGTTTTCCAGCACACCGTCCATCATCCCCAGACCCGCACGCAGAATTGGCACAACGGTAATTTTCTTACCTTTGATCTGGTCGATTTCTACCGGGCCGTTCCAGCCTTCGATAGTTACTTTTTCCGTTTCTAGGTCGGCGGTCGCTTCGTAAGTCAGCAGGCTACCCACTTCGGAAGCGAGTTCGCGAAAGCGCTTGGTGCTGATATCTTGCTCACGCATCAGTCCCAGCTTGTGTTTGACGAGTGGGTGTTTGACTTCCACGATCTTCATACTCTTTCTCCTTTGAGGGGCAGCCACAAAAAAAATCGACGGATTATACCTCCTTTCTTCAAGGCGGCAATATTATTTTCGTTGACTTTAGTCAAAATGATAACGGTTTGAGATAAAGTTATTTTATATTCAAATGGTTATGAAAGAAGATTATTCCATACGAAAACGATCCTTTGCCCTGGTACAAGTATTCTTTTGCCGCGCGCCTGGGGAAAAGACGTACAAAAAGGTTGTGTAAAGCAGTCTCGCAAACGTTTGCTTTCCCTGTTAGAATTGCGCCGAATTTTATTTTTCTACCGCAAGTAACGCGTGGGGACCCAAGCAGTGACCGATAAAACCTCTCTTAGCTACAAAGATGCCGGTGTTGATATTGACGCGGGTAATGCTCTGGTTGGAAGAATCAAAGGCGTAGTGAAGAAAACGCGTCGTCCGGAAGTGATGGGCGGTCTGGGCGGCTTCGGTGCGCTGTGTGCATTGCCGCAAAAATATCGTGAACCCGTGCTGGTTTCCGGCACTGACGGCGTAGGTACCAAGCTGCGTCTGGCAATGGACTTAAAACGTCACGACACCATTGGTATTGATCTGGTCGCCATGTGCGTTAATGACCTGGTGGTGCAAGGTGCGGAACCGCTGTTTTTCCTCGACTATTACGCAACCGGAAAACTGGATGTTGATACCGCTTCAGCGGTGATCAGCGGCATTGCGGAAGGTTGTCTGCAATCGGGCTGTTCACTGGTGGGTGGCGAAACGGCAGAAATGCCGGGGATGTATCACGGTGAAGATTACGATGTCGCTGGTTTCTGCGTTGGCGTGGTAGAAAAATCAGAAATCATCGACGGCTCTAAAGTCAGCGATGGCGATGTGCTGATTGCACTCGGCTCCAGCGGTCCGCACTCGAACGGCTATTCGCTGGTGCGCAAAATTCTTGAAGTCAGCGGTTGTGATCCGCAAACCACCGAACTTGATGGTAAGCCATTAGCCGATCATCTGCTGGCACCGACCCGCATTTACGTGAAGTCCGTGCTGGAGTTGATTGAAAAGGTCGATGTGCATGCTATTGCGCACCTGACCGGCGGCGGCTTCTGGGAAAACATTCCGCGCGTATTGCCAGATAATACCCAGGCAGTGATTGATGAATCATCCTGGCAGTGGCCGGAAGTGTTCAACTGGCTGCAAACGGCAGGTAACGTTGAGCGCCATGAAATGTATCGCACCTTCAACTGCGGCGTCGGGATGATTATTGCCCTGCCTGCTCCGGAAGTAGACAAAGCCCTCGCCCTGCTCAATGCCAACGGTGAAAACGCGTGGAAAATCGGTATCATCAAAGCCTCTGATTCCGAACAACGCGTGGTTATCGAATAATGAATATTGTGGTGCTTATTTCCGGCAACGGAAGTAATTTGCAGGCAATTATTGACGCCTGCAAAACCAATAAAATTAAAGGCACCGTACGGGCAGTTTTCAGCAATAAGGCCGACGCGTTCGGCCTTGAACGCGCCCGCCAGGCGGGTATTGCAACGCATACGCTCATCGCCAGCGCGTTTGACAGTCGTGAAGCCTATGACCGGGAGTTGATTCATGAAATCGACATGTACGCACCCGATGTGGTCGTGCTGGCTGGTTTTATGCGCATTCTCAGCCCGGCGATTGTCTCCCACTATGCCGGGCGTTTGCTGAACATTCACCCTTCTCTGCTGCCGAAATATCCCGGATTACACACCCATCGTCAGGCGCTGGAAAATGGCGATGAAGAGCACGGTACATCGGTGCATTTCGTCACCGATGAACTGGACGGTGGCCCGGTTATTTTACAGGCGAAAGTCCCGGTATTTGCTGGTGATACGGAAGATGACATCACCGCCCGCGTGCAAACCCAGGAACACGCTATTTATCCACTGGTGATTAGCTGGTTTTCCGATGGTCGTCTGAAAATGCACGAAAACGCCGCGTGGCTGGATGGTCAACGTCTGCCGCCGCAGGGCTACGCTGCCGACGAGTAATGCCCCCGTAGTTAAAGCGCCAGCTCTGCCGCTGGCGTTTTTCAATTCACCTGTAAATCGCAAGCTCCAGCAGTTTTTTTCCCCCTTTTCTGGCATAGTTGGACATCTGCCAATATTGCTCGCCATAATATCCAGGCAGTGTCCCGTGAATAAAACGGAGTAAAAGTGGTAATGGGTCAGGAAAAGCTATACATCGAAAAAGAGCTCAGTTGGTTATCGTTCAATGAACGCGTGCTTCAGGAAGCGGCGGACAAATCTAACCCGCTGATTGAAAGGATGCGTTTCCTGGGGATCTATTCCAATAACCTTGATGAGTTCTATAAAGTCCGCTTCGCTGAACTGAAGCGACGCATCATTATTAGCGAAGAACAAGGCTCCAACTCTCATTCCCGCCATTTACTGGGCAAAATTCAGTCCCGGGTGCTGAAAGCCGATCAGGAATTCGACGGCCTCTACAACGAGTTGTTGCTGGAGATGGCGCGCAACCAGATCTTCCTGATTAATGAACGCCAGCTCTCCGTCAATCAACAAAACTGGCTGCGTCATTATTTTAAGCAGTATCTGCGTCAGCACATTACGCCGATTTTAATCAATCCTGACACTGACTTAGTGCAGTTCCTGAAAGATGATTACACCTATCTGGCGGTGGAAATTATCCGTGGCGATACCATCCGTTACGCGCTGCTGGAGATCCCATCAGATAAAGTGCCGCGCTTTGTGAATTTACCGCCAGAAGCGCCGCGTCGACGCAAGCCGATGATTCTTCTGGATAACATTCTGCGTTACTGCCTTGATGATATTTTCAAAGGCTTCTTTGATTATGACGCGCTGAATGCCTATTCAATGAAGATGACCCGCGATGCCGAATACGATTTAGTGCATGAGATGGAAGCCAGTCTGATGGAGTTGATGTCTTCCAGTCTCAAGCAGCGTTTAACTGCTGAGCCGGTGCGTTTTGTTTATCAGCGCGATATGCCCAATGCGCTGGTTGAAGTGTTACGCGAAAAACTGACTATTTCCCGCTACGACTCCATCGTCCCCGGCGGTCGTTATCATAATTTTAAAGACTTTATTAATTTCCCCAATGTCGGCAAAGCCAATCTGGTGAACAAACCACTGCCGCGTTTACGCCACATTTGGTTTGATAAAGCCCAGTTCCGCAATGGTTTTGATGCCATTCGCGAACGCGATGTGTTGCTCTATTATCCTTATCATACCTTTGAGCATGTGCTGGAACTGCTGCGTCAGGCTTCGTTCGACCCGAGCGTACTGGCGATTAAAATTAACATTTACCGCGTGGCGAAAGATTCACGCATCATCGACTCGATGATCCACGCCGCACACAACGGTAAGAAAGTCACCGTGGTGGTTGAGTTACAGGCGCGTTTTGACGAAGAAGCCAACATTCACTGGGCGAAGCGCCTGACCGAAGCAGGCGTGCACGTTATCTTCTCTGCGCCGGGGCTAAAAATTCACGCCAAACTGTTCCTGATTTCACGTAAAGAAAACGGTGAAGTGGTGCGTTACGCACACATCGGGACCGGAAATTTTAACGAAAAAACCGCGCGTCTTTATACTGACTATTCGTTGCTGACCGCCGATGCGCGCATCACCAACGAAGTACGGCGGGTGTTCAACTTTATTGAAAACCCATACCGTCCGGTGACATTTGATTATTTAATGGTGTCGCCGCAAAACTCCCGCCGCCTGTTGTATGAAATGGTTGACCGCGAGATCGCCAACGCGCAGCAGGGGCTGCCCAGCGGTATCACCCTGAAGCTAAATAACCTTGTCGATAAAGGCCTGGTTGATCGTCTGTATGCGGCCTCCAGCTCCGGCGTACCGGTTAATCTGCTGGTTCGCGGCATGTGTTCGCTGATCCCCAATCTGGAAGGCATTAGCGACAACATTCGTGCCATCAGTATTGTTGACCGTTACCTTGAACATGACCGGGTTTATATTTTTGAAAATGGCGGCGATAAAAAGGTCTACCTTTCTTCCGCCGACTGGATGACGCGCAATATTGATTATCGTATTGAAGTGGCGACGCCGCTGCTCGATCCGCGCCTGAAGCAGCGGGTGCTGGACATCATCGACATATTGTTCAGCGATACAGTCAAAGCACGTTATATCGATAAAGAACTCAGTAATCGCTACGTTCCCCGCGGCAATCGCCGCAAAGTACGGGCGCAGTTGGCGATTTACGACTACATCAAATCACTCGAACAACCTGAATAACCCTATGCCAATACACGATAAATCCCCTCGTCCGCAGGAGTTTGCTGCGGTCGATCTTGGTTCAAACAGTTTTCACATGGTCATAGCCCGTGTGGTAGATGGTGCCATGCAGATTATTGGCCGCCTGAAACAGCGGGTGCATCTGGCGGACGGCCTGGGGCCAGATAATATGTTGAGTGAAGAGGCAATGACGCGCGGTTTGAACTGTCTGTCGCTGTTTGCCGAACGGCTACAAGGTTTTTCTCCTGCCAGCGTCTGTATAGTCGGCACCCATACGCTGCGTCAGGCGCTGAACGCCACTGACTTTCTGAAACGCGCGGAAAAGGTCATTCCCTACCCGATTGAAATTATTTCCGGTAATGAAGAAGCCCGTCTGATTTTTATGGGCGTGGAACATACCCAACCGGAGAAAGGTCGCAAACTGGTTATTGATATTGGCGGCGGATCTACGGAACTGGTGATTGGTGAAAATTTCGAACCGATTCTCGTTGAAAGCCGCCGGATGGGTTGTGTCAGCTTTGCCCAGCTTTATTTCCCTGGCGGGGTCATCAATAAAGAGAATTTTCAGCGCGCTCGCATGGCGGCAGCACAAAAACTGGAAACTTTAACCTGGCAATTTCGAATTCAGGGCTGGAACGTGGCAATGGGCGCTTCCGGTACCATAAAAGCCGCCCATGAAGTGTTAATGGAAATGGGCGAGAAAGACGGGATAATTACCCCGGAACGTCTGGAAAAACTGGTAAAAGAAGTTTTACGGCACCGTAATTTCGCATCGCTGAGTTTACCAGGTCTTTCCGAAGAGCGGAAAACAGTCTTCGTTCCTGGACTGGCGATTTTATGCGGTGTGTTTGATGCTTTAGCCATCCGTGAACTGCGCCTTTCTGACGGGGCGTTACGCGAAGGCGTACTGTATGAAATGGAAGGACGTTTCCGTCATCAGGATGTGCGTAGTCGCACCGCCAGCAGCCTCGCCAACCAGTATCACATCGACAGTGAACAGGCCCGACGGGTGCTGGATACCACTATGCAAATGTACGAACAGTGGCGGGAACAGCAACCGAAGCTGGCGCATCCGCAACTGGAGGCGCTACTGCGATGGGCCGCCATGCTGCATGAGGTCGGGTTGAATATCAACCACAGCGGTTTGCATCGCCACTCCGCTTATATTCTGCAAAACAGCGACTTGCCGGGTTTTAATCAGGAACAGCAGTTGATGATGGCGACGCTGGTGCGCTATCACCGTAAAGCGATTAAGCTCGACGATCTGCCGCGCTTTACCTTGTTTAAGAAGAAACAGTTCCTGCCACTGATTCAGCTATTGCGCCTTGGCGTATTACTCAATAATCAACGTCAGGCAACCACCACACCGCCAACATTGACGCTGATTACCGATGACAGTCACTGGACACTGCGTTTTCCGCATGACTGGTTTAGTCAGAATGCGCTGGTACTGCTTGATCTGGAAAAGGAGCAAGAATACTGGGAAGGCGTGGCTGGCTGGCGGTTGAAAATTGAAGAAGAAAGTACCCCAGAAATCGCCGCTTAATGCTTTGCGGGCCGACGAGAAATGTCGGCCCGCATTATTCAGGCACTTTCGCGAATGGGTTCGATTTCATTCAGCGTATCAATTAACGGTTGCGGCTTACCAATAAGATAACCCTGCATATAATCGATCCCCAAAGAGAGCACCGCCTCGCGGATCTCTTCGTTTTCAACGTACTCTGCCACTACCCGCATTTTCTTCATTCGCGCCAGGTGGCAAATCGACGCCACTATCTGATAATCCAGACTATTTGACACAATATTGCGGATAAAACTGCCGTCAATTTTAAGCAGATCGGCATTCACATTTTTAAGCCGCGCATAGCTGGCGTAGCCGGTACCGAAATCATCAATCGCAATCTGGCAGCCTAATTCCTGAAGATGCTGCAAGGTGATTTGCGCCTGCTTAACATTTGTCAGAGCATTACTTTCGGTGACTTCAAAAATAAGTTGCCACGCTTCAATTTGATATTTAGCCAGCAGCTGACTGACTTCAACGGGAAAACGAGCCTGGCATACCGAGGTTGGCGACAGATTAATCGCAAAACGGTGAGCGGGCATCTTCGCTCTGTTTTCAGCCATAAATTGCAGCGTATGCTCAATGACCCACATGTCGATACTCGACGATAAACCAAATTCGTGCGCGACCGGCAAGAAGCTGTCGGGGCTGATCAGTTCATCATTCTCACCTTTCATGCGCAGAAGAATTTCATGGTAGACATCACCACGCATACCGGTAATCGGCTGGGCCATCAGGAAAAAATGGTTGTGTTCCAGCGCCTGCTGTAGCCGATTCATCATCGCGACTTTATCTTTCAATTCGCGTTGCAAATACATTGCTCCGCGACGCTGCATATTTTCCGGGGTGTTGGTCACGATGGAAAGCTCGGCGACCGTATTTAGCTCTCCCAGCAGCAGGTAGATATGATTCACTGGCGAGCGCACATAGCAGTAACTGACGCCAATCTGCGGTTGCATCGGCATTCCATCCCAAAAGAAACGAAATTGCTTGAGATGGCTATCCAGTTCGGTAATGCGCTCCTGGTGCGATTCTGTATTCAGTCGCAGCGCGAGATCGTTACCCGAAAGCTGATAAACATCCTCACCCGGTTCCAGCAAGGGTGACAGCCAGTGAGAAAGTTTTTGCTTGTATTGAATCCGCAGCATGATGCCATAGTTCTTAACCAGCATTTCCATGCCAGGGATGCGTAAATAACAAAGCGCAGACCAGGGGGCATCACGCAACGCGCGATTCAGGGCGCGAACGTTTGGCAGATGAACCACCGGGTCCACATACGCAAGCCGCTGAATGCGTCTGACTACCGCTCGCTGACGGGTTGCCAGTACAGCCATATAATTGACAATAAAAGAGAATACCAGATAACTGGAGGAGGTTATGGTCAGCTGCGTGGTATAGCCAGGATAAATGGGAATGTAATTTTGATAGCTGTGGATGCTGATCATCAACACGACCGCCCAGAGCAGCGAAATCAGCTTATAACCATAGCGCATCGCTCCCCACATCATCAGGGGCAGCAATAATGACAAGGTATAGTTGGTGCTAAAAATTGTGCTTTTTTCATTTAACGGCATGCATAACAGCAGCAGTAAAGCACCTAATGCCAGTAGCCAGAGTGCGAACTCTTTTTTGGTGACTTTGACATCAACCTGCTGTTTTAATTGCGAATAATAACTACGTAAATAAAACGGATTTCGCACTACACGAATGATGAAGTAGCACAGCGGGACACCAATCAGATTGCCCACCAGTAAGGCCTGATAATTGATTAAGGTCCCGAGGTTAAAAGGCATGACGCCGACCTGATTTTCTCTGCTCGCCAGTAATCCTACAAACGCAGCAAACTGGAAAAGTATCAGAAACAGCGTTGCAGGAAACACAATCTGCCAGAATATACGCTGGGAAATTAAACGGGTATCACCATGTGAAACGTTGTTACGCCGGGGAGTAAAGACCCTGTAACCGCCCCAACAGAGAATGATAATGATAATAAAATTAGCCGTTAATGAGAGCGTTTCGTAAAAACCCAGCTCTGCATATTTGCGGACAAAAATCCCTAAGGCGATCCCTGGCAATGCCGCCCAGCTGAAAAACATCATCATGCTGATCATCAGAGCCAGAGGCAGATAAAAGAGAAAAACCTCACCGGAAGAAATATGCGCGAAAGTATTAATGTGGGCGAAAATGGGCAAGATTAAAGAAGGCAGGAACAGCGGAAGCCCCCACCATTTATCACGTATTTTTATATAAGTTGCATTCAGTTTCATAGATGCTCAGCAGAATCCCCCACATCCTGAAGGAGGTGTATTCAGACAGGCATCCCACCTGACTTCGAATGATGATTATTCATCACTATAGAGAGCATTGATTCTAAGTGTCATATGAAAGTTCCAATTGATATATATCAAACAAAATAACCCTGATTAATGAATTATTACGTTTATCATGTTAATTCATCATTATTACATCATCATTGTAAATAATTAAATTAACTTCCATAACATTAAAATATGTATCCACTGACGCTTTTTTACATAACGAAGAATTGACCATTTTGTCCTGTTGTGCCTTAATGTAAGTACCGTCCACGGCGTGGGACATACTTCAAGGAACCTTTTGTGAGTCAGGCAACCAGTATGCGAAAACGACACCGATTTAACAGTCGCATGACCCGTATCGTACTGCTCATCAGCTTTATCTTCTTCTTTGGCCGTTTTATCTACTCGTCCGTCGGTGCATGGCAGCACCATCAGAGCAAAAAAGAAGCTCAGCAATCCACACTCTCCGTCGAATCACCGGTACAACGTTAGCGGTTACCTTCTCCACTTTTACAGAACATAACGGCACCTCGCTGTCGGATGCTTTTGCTCTTTGGGATTATCAAAGCGGCAGATATTCTTTCATCTTAAATTTTACGTCTTTGTCCTGACTGATGTTTATCCTGTTTGGCTGCGAAATAAATATAAAATTAATACATATGTTTTAATGATGTATTTTTATAAATTATTTTCCACATGAATTTTAATAAATTTAATCTATTCCTTTATACGCAATACATTTACCTTCCTCTTTTGATGATCTTAAATGTCTTATTTTTCGTAATGTGTATAACAAGGAATAGTGATGAAATTTAAAAAATGTCTTCTGCCTGTGGCAATGTTAGCGTCATTCACTCTGGCAGGATGCCAGTCAAATGCTGATGATCATGCCGCCGATGTTTATCAAACCGATCAACTGAATACCAAACAAGAAACTAAAACCGTTAATATTATTTCCATTCTTCCCGCAAAAGTTGCCGTAGACAACTCCCAAAATAAACGAAACGCACAAGCCTTCGGCGCGCTTATTGGTGCAGTCGCTGGCGGTGTTATTGGCCACAACGTCGGGTCTGGCAGCAATTCCGGAACGACGGCAGGTGCAGTTGGCGGCGGAGCTGTTGGCGCGGCAGCGGGTTCTATGGTGAATGATAAAACCTTAGTGGAAGGTGTTTCTCTAACGTATAAGGAAGGCACCAAAGTGTATACCTCCACCCAGGTGGGTAAAGAGTGCCAGTTTACGACAGGTTTAGCCGTTGTTATTACCACGACGTATAACGAAACGCGTATTCAGCCAAATACCAAATGTCCTGAAAAGAGCTAATGATCAGGAGGAGTCATGAAGAAAGTTTTTCTTTGCGCCATCTTAGCCTCCTTAAGCTATCCGGCTATCGCCTCATCATTGCAGGATCAACTCTCTGCTGTCGCAGAAGCGGAACAGCAAGGTAAAAATGAAGAGCAAAGGCAGCATGACGAATGGGTCGCGGAGCGCAACAGGGAAATCCAGCAAGAGAAGCAACGTCGCGCAAACGCCCAGGCCGCCGCTAACAAAAGAGCGGCAACGGCAGCGGCAAATAAGAAAGCTCGTCAGGATAAACTGGACGCCGAAGCCTCTGCGGACAAAAAACGCGATCAAAGTTATGAAGATGAGCTACGCAGCTTAGAGATTCAGAAACAAAAACTGGCGCTGGCGAAAGCAGAAGCCCGCGTTAAGCGAGAAAACGAATTTATCGATCAGGAACTGAAGCACAAAGCTGCGCAAACCGATGTGGTGCAATCTGAAGCTGACGCAAACAGAAATATGACTGAAGGCGGTCGCGATCTGATGAAAAGCGTGGGCAAAGCAGAAGAGAACAAATCGGACAGCTGGTTTAATTAATCGATGTAAGTAACTTCAAGCCTATAATTCTTGAAGATAAAAAACCCTCTGTAGTAACAGAGGGTTTTGTTCATTCATAGTGCAGGGATCAAAATCACTCCCACTCAATGGTAGCTGGCGGCTTGCCGCTGATGTCATACACCACGCGGGAAATACCGTTCACTTCATTGATAATGCGGTTGGATACGCGACCGAGGAAATCGTACGGCAGATGCGCCCAGTGTGCGGTCATAAAGTCGATGGTTTCGACAGCACGCAGAGAGACAACCCAGTCATACTTACGACCATCGCCCATTACGCCAACGGAACGTACCGGCAGGAAGACGGTGAATGCCTGGCTGACTTTGTCGTACAGGTCCGCTTTACGCAGTTCTTCAATGAAGATGGCGTCAGCACGGCGCAGCAGGTCGCAGTACTCTTTCTT
Source organism: Escherichia sp. WS1265 (assembly GCF_046487585.1). Taxonomy (NCBI): domain Bacteria; kingdom Pseudomonadati; phylum Pseudomonadota; class Gammaproteobacteria; order Enterobacterales; family Enterobacteriaceae; genus Escherichia; species Escherichia sp. WS1265. Next base: position 95,248 of record NZ_JBJQJE010000007.1, on the reverse strand, counting down.
CACTTCGCCCAGTACACGAACGCCGAGGCCTGGTCCCGGGAACGGGTGACGGTACAGCATGTCGTACGGCAGGCCCAGCTCCAGACCAATCTTACGCACTTCGTCTTTGAACAGCTCTTTCAGCGGTTCAACCAGCCCCATCTTCATCTCTTTCGGCAGGCCGCCCACGTTGTGGTGAGATTTGATGACGTGTGCTTTACCGGTTGCAGATGCGGCAGATTCAATAACGTCAGGGTAGATAGTGCCCTGCGCCAGCCACTTCACGTCTTCCAGTTTCAGTGCTTCTTCATCGAATACTTCAACGAAAACGCGCCCGATGATTTTACGTTTTGCTTCCGGATCGTTTTCGCCGGCCAACGCTGACAGGAAGCGAGCTTCTGCCGGAACGTGAACAATGTTCAGACCAAAGTGATCGCCAAACATATCCAGAACCTGCTCTGCTTCGTTGAGACGCAGCAGGCCGTTGTCGACGAATACGCAAGTCAGGTTTTTACCGATAGCGCGGTGCAGCAGCATTGCAGTTACGGAGGAATCCACGCCACCAGAAAGGCCGAGGATGACTTTATCGTCGCCCACCTGCTCGCGGATGCGAGCTACGGCGTCGTCGATAATTTTCGCCGGCGTCCACAGGGCTTCACACTGGCAGATATCACGCACAAAACGCTCCAGCATGCGCATACCCTGGCGGGTGTGAGTCACTTCCGGGTGGAACTGTACGCCATAGAAGCGTTTTTCTTCGTTAGCCATAATGGCAAACGGGCAGCTTTCGGTGCTGGCTACGGTGACGAAGTCGGACGGGATAGCGGTAACTTTATCGCCGTGGCTCATCCAGACATCGAGCAGCGGTTTACCGTCTGCGGTCAGCGCATCTTCGATACCGCGAACCAGTGCGCTGTCGTTTACGACTTCAACCTGCGCGTAGCCAAATTCACGTTCGTTAGAGGCTTCAACGTGACCGCCCAACTGCATTGCCATGGTCTGCATGCCATAGCAAACGCCGAATACCGGTACGCCTGCTTCAAAAACATACTGCGGCGCACGCGGGCTGTTTTCTTCGGTGGTGCTTTCCGGGCCGCCGGAAAGAATAATGCCGCTTGGGTTGAAGTCACGAATTTGTGCTTCTGTCACATCCCACGCCCACAGTTCGCAGTAAACACCCAGTTCACGCACGCGGCGCGCAACCAGTTGAGTGTACTGAGAACCGAAGTCCAGAATGAGGATGCGATGCTTATGAATGTTTTCCGTCATTGACGCTTATTCCGAGGCAAGTGAAACAGATAATATAAATCGCCCGACATGAAGTCGGGCGAAGAGAATCAGGAGCCCAGACGGTAGTTCGGGGACTCTTTAGTAATGGTCACGTCGTGAACGTGGCTTTCCTGAATGCCCGCACCGCTGATACGTACAAACTCCGCTTTAGTACGCAGTTCGTCGATAGTACCACAGCCGGTCAGGCCCATACAGGAGCGCAGGCCGCCCATCTGCTGGTGAATGATCTCTTTCAGGCGACCTTTATAGGCCACGCGACCTTCGATACCTTCCGGCACCAGTTTGTCGGCAGCGTTGTCGCTCTGGAAGTAACGGTCAGAAGAACCTTTGGACATCGCGCCCAGGGAACCCATACCACGGTAAGATTTGTAAGAACGGCCCTGGTAGAGTTCAATTTCACCCGGAGATTCTTCAGTACCCGCCAGCATGGAACCCACCATTACCGCGCTTGCACCTGCGGCGATAGCTTTGGCGATATCGCCTGAGAAACGGATACCGCCGTCAGCGATAACCGGAATACCGGTGCCTTCCAGGGCTTCTACTGCATCAGCAACGGCGGTGATCTGCGGAACACCTACGCCAGTCACGATACGAGTCGTACAGATAGAGCCAGGGCCGATACCGACTTTAACCGCGCTGCAACCAGCTTCTGCCAGAGCGCGTGCCCCCGCAGCTGTTGCCACGTTGCCGCCGATGATTTGCAGATCCGGATATTTAGCACGAGTTTCACGGATACGCTGCAGAACGCCTTCAGAGTGACCGTGAGAGGAGTCGATCAGCAGAACGTCAACGCCTGCGGCAACCAGCGCGTCGACACGCTCTTCGTTACCAGCGCCAGCGCCAACCGCTGCACCAACACGCAGACGGCCTTGCTCGTCTTTACAGGCGTTCGGTTTACGTTCCGCTTTCTGGAAGTCTTTCACAGTGATCATGCCGATCAGGTGGAATTCGTCATCAACCACCAGCGCCTTTTCAACGCGTTTTTCGTGCATTTTTGCCAGCACCACTTCACGGGCTTCGCCTTCACGCACAGTTACCAGACGCTCTTTCGGCGTCATGTAAACGCTAACCGGTTGATTCAGATCGGTCACAAAACGCACGTCACGACCGGTGATGATGCCGACCAGTTCGTTTTCTTCGGTAACGACCGGGTAACCCGCAAAGCCGTTACGTTCAGTCAGTTCTTTCACTTCGCGCAGCGTCGTGGTTGGCAAAACAGTCTGCGGGTCAGTTACCACCCCAGATTCGTGTTTTTTCACACGGCGAACTTCTTCTGCCTGGCGTTCAATGGACATGTTTTTGTGGATAAAGCCGATACCGCCTTCCTGAGCCAGAGCAATAGCCAGGCGCGCTTCCGTTACGGTATCCATTGCTGCGGAAAGCATAGGGATATTCAGACGAATAGTTTTCGTCAGCTGGGTGCTGAGGTCAGCAGTATTCGGCAGAACGGTAGAATGAGCAGGAACGAGGAGAACGTCGTCAAACGTCAGAGCTTCTTTAGCGATACGTAGCATGGGCAATATCTCGACCAGAGTGGTTAATAAATATTGCCGCGGCATTATACAGAGCGTAACCGATTGCATCTACCCCTTTTTGCAAAAAATGCTTGCTATCCCCGGAGGGCGGGTTACTATCGACTGAATAACCTGCTGATTTAGAATTTGATCTCGCTCACATGTTACCTTCTCAATCCTCTGCAATTTTTACCGTTAGTCGCCTGAATCAAACGGTTCGTCTGCTGCTTGAGCATGAGATGGGACAGGTGTGGATCAGCGGCGAAATTTCTAATTTCACACAACCGGCTTCCGGTCACTGGTACTTTACGCTTAAAGACGATACCGCGCAGGTGCGCTGTGCGATGTTCCGTAACAGCAATCGACGGGTGACCTTTCGCCCACAGCATGGGCAACAGGTTTTAGTTCGCGCCAATATTACGCTCTACGAGCCGCGCGGTGACTACCAAATAATCGTCGAAAGTATGCAGCCTGCCGGTGAAGGGTTGCTGCAACAAAAGTACGAACAGCTTAAAGCGAAATTACAGGCTGAAGGTCTGTTCGATCAGCAATACAAAAAACCACTTCCTTCCCCTGCGCATTGCGTCGGTGTGATCACTTCAAAAACCGGTGCTGCGCTACATGATATTTTGCATGTGTTAAAACGTCGCGATCCTTCTCTGCCGGTGATCATCTACCCCACCGCCGTTCAGGGCGATGACGCGCCGGGGCAAATTGTTCGCGCCATTGAGCTGGCGAATCAGCGAAACGAGTGCGACGTGTTAATCGTCGGGCGCGGCGGCGGTTCGCTGGAAGATTTATGGAGTTTTAACGACGAACGCGTAGCGCGGGCGATTTTTGCCAGCCGCATTCCGGTAGTGAGTGCCGTCGGGCATGAAACCGATGTGACGATTGCCGATTTTGTCGCTGATTTGCGTGCGCCAACGCCCTCGGCCGCCGCTGAAGTAGTGAGCCGCAATCAGCAAGAGTTACTGCGCCAGGTGCAATCGGCCCGTCAACGGCTGGAGATGGCGATGGATTATTATCTCGCCAACCGCACGCGTCGTTTTACGCAGATCCATCATCGCTTGCAGCAACAGCATCCACAGCTCCGGCTGGCACGCCAGCAAACCATGCTTGAACGCCTGCAAAAACGGATGAGCTTTGCGCTGGAAAATCAGCTTAAGCGTGCCGGGCAACAGCAGCAGCGATTAACACAGAGGCTAAACCAGCAAAATCCGCAGCCGCGTATTCACCGCGCACAGACGCGAATTCAACAACTGGAATATCGCCTGGCAGAAACGTTGCGCGCGCAACTGAGCGCAACGCGAGAACGGTTTGGTAATGCAGTAACGCACCTGGAAGCAGTTAGCCCGCTTTCGACGCTGGCGCGTGGTTATAGCGTTACTACTGCTACTGACGGCAATGTACTGAAAAAAGTGAAGCAAGTTAAAGCGGGTGAAATGCTAACCACACGTCTGGAAGACGGCTGGATAGAAAGTGAAGTAAAAAACATCCAGCCGGTAAAAAAATCGCGTAAAAAGGTTCATTAAGCCAGCACGAATTCAACGCGTTTTTTCGATATCAAGCCATGCCCGTGCTGACAGAAGTAATCTACTGCACCGCAGGCTTTTAACACCTGCAACGGTTGATGGCAGTCTGGACAAAGGGCTTTCATTTCAATAAATTCCCCGCAGGATGGGCAACGCGCATGGCCGTTATCCTGATCAAGCACATGCTGACATTGTGGACAATGCAGTTCCATATGAATTCCTCCGGTAGCCATTCCCTCTACATTTATAGAGGGAATGGCAGATAAAATACTTACGGATAATTATTTATTTTTCTTGATATGCTTCATCAGGCGCTTACGCTTGCGCATCTGGGTTGGCGTCAGGGTATTACGCTTGTTCGCATACGGGTTTTCCCCTTCTTTGAACTGAATACGAATCGGCGATCCCATTACGTCCAGCGATTTGCGGAAGTAGTTCATCAGGTAACGCTTGTAGGAATCAGGCAGGTCTTTCACCTGGTTACCGTGAATCACCACAATCGGCGGGTTATAACCACCGGCGTGGGCATATTTCAGCTTCACACGACGACCGCGTACCAGCGGCGGTTGGTGATCTTCAACAGCCATCGTCATGATGCGCGTCAGCATAGAGGTCCCCACACGACGGGTGGAGCTGTCATACGCTTCACGTACTGATTCAAACAGGTTACCAACACCACTGCCGTGCAAGGCTGAGATAAAATGCACACGAGCAAAATCGATAAAGCCCAGACGGAAGTCCAGCGTTTCTTTCACCTGCTCTTTCACTTCCTGGCTCAGGCCATCCCACTTATTCACCACAATGACAAGTGAGCGCCCACTATTGAGAATAAAGCCCAGCAGGGAGAGATCCTGATCGGAAATACCTTCGCGCGCATCAATCACCAACATCACCACGTTGGCATCTTCAATGGCCTGCAACGTTTTGATTACCGAGAATTTCTCTACAGCATCGGTGATTTTGCCGCGTTTACGTACGCCTGCGGTGTCAATGAGCACATACTCACGTCCATCGCGCTCCATTGGAATGTAGATACTGTCACGCGTCGTGCCAGGCATGTCGTAAACAACAACGCGCTCTTCACCAAGAATACGGTTAGTGAGTGTAGACTTACCTACGTTCGGACGACCCACAATCGCCAGTTTGATCGGCAGACTTTGCGGGTCGAAGTCATCTTCCTCTTCTTCTTCGCCGTTTTCTTCTGCTTCAAATTGCGCCCAGTATTCAGCATCTTCGTCGACTTCTTCTTGCGGTGCGAGATCTTCCATCCACGGCAGCAGCACGTGCTCCAGCAGACTTAATACGCCACGACCGTGAGACGCGGCGATCGGGTAGATTTCCCCTAAACCAAGCGAGTAGAAATCAACCACTGCCTGATCGGGATCCAGACCGTCAGTTTTGTTTGCCACCAGGAAGGTCGGTTTTTCACGGGAGCGCAGATGTTTAGCAATCGCTTCATCCGCCGGCATCAGGCCCGCGCGCGCATCCACCATAAACAGTACGACGTCCGCTTCTTCAATCGCCAGCAGCGACTGTTCCGCCATGCGGGTTTCTACACCGTCTTCTGTGCCATCAATCCCGCCGGTATCAATGCAGATAAACTCACGGCCTTCAATTTCTGCACGACCGTACTTACGGTCACGAGTCAGACCCGGGAAATCCGCAACCAGCGCATCTCGGGTGCGAGTTAGACGGTTAAATAACGTGGATTTTCCTACGTTAGGGCGCCCGACAAGCGCGACCACAGGTACCATGTTTAAAGCCTCATTTTTATAAATCATCAGACAACGCACGCTATATTCGTGTCGTTGTTAAAAACAGGAAAACGGCCCCTGTCCAGGAGCCGTTTTCAAAGTGAACGACAGAGACGATTAACGTGTAATAGAGTACACGGTTCCGTCTTTTGCCTGGATCAGCAGTTTGCCGTCAGCGGCAACCGGTTCAGTCTGGAAACCGGAACTATCAACTTTTTGCTGGGCAACGAAACGACCATCTTCGACGTTAATCCAGTGCAGATAACCTTCACTGTCACCTACCACCAGGTTGCCATTATACAGCACCGGAGAAGTCAGCAGGCGATGCAACAGATCGCTTTGTGTCCACAGCGTAACGCCGCCATCAATGGTCAACGCCATCACCCGGTCATTTTGATCGACCAGATAGATGCGATTGCCGTCGACGATGAAATCATTCACCGAACCCAGTTCGCGTTTCCACATAATCTGACCACTGCGCAGATCAAGCGCCGTCAGGTTACCATTATAGGCCAGCGCGAAAACAACGCCGTTAACAACGACGGGAGTCGTGTCAACATCGCTCAGACGGTCAATTTCGGTAGAACCGGTCGCCTGGGAAATACGCTGCTGCCAAATCATCTGGCCCTGTTCCATCAGCACTGCGCTGACGCGACCATTATCGCCACCCACGACAGCCGCACCAAAAGCCGTTGCCGGCGCAGACTCGCCACGCAAAGAGAGCGAAGGCATATCGAGGTTAACTGTCCATTTGACAGCGCCGTCAGCTTCGTTCAGCGCTTGTAACTGACCGTTACTGGTGTGGATTAACACCAGACCGTCGCTGACCACCGGGCGAGAAAGAGCTTCACCCGCGACTTTAGTTTGCCATGCCACAGTACCATCGCTGGTATTCAGCGCGTAAACCTGCGCCTTTTCACTGCCAATGTAGACATGCCCGCCAGACACGGTCACGCCGCCAGAAAGTAATGCAGGCTCTTTAGAGAACCAGCCATCTTTCTCGGCCAGGCTGACAGACCAGATTTCTTTGCCATCATCCGCATTCAGCGCTTTTACTAAACCAGCGCGGTCCGCTGCATAGACAACGTTGTCCGCCAGTGCCGGATGAAGATTGGAATAGAAGTTGCCAATGCCGCTACCAACGGAAGTACTCCACGCCGTGGTCGGCGTAAACTGGTTTTCAACGGTCGGCAATGGGGACATCTTTACCACATCTTCTTCGCTGTTAAACAGCGAACAGCCGCTTAAAAGGGTAACGGAAAGCAGTCCTGGCAGCAGTAATTTACGCAATTGCATCGGGTCCCTCTCAGATGGACAAATTATTAATTTTCATCTGCATCATTTCGCTCAGTGCCGAGGTAACATCGCTTTTCACGCCTGCTTCCCATGCACTACGCGCACCTTGCTTATCACCTTTGCTCAGCAATGCTTCACCACGCAGGTCGGCAACAATGGCAGCCCACCCTTCACCTTTGATGGTATCAAGGGTTTTCAGCGCGGCATCAGCCTGCTTGAGCTGAACCTGAACGCGAGCAAGACGCAGATTTATCACGGCTTTGAGATTTTCATCGCTCGTGTCTGCCAGCCCCTGTTGTAACTGGGCGGCAGCTTTCTCTAGTTCATTTTTGTCAACAAATTGCTGCGCAAGTTCCAAAGAAGCCAGCGCACCATAAGTATTTTTATTTTCAGCAGCAAATTTTTCCGCCGCCGGGATGCTATCCGGTTTGCCTTCGCTCACTGCGGTAACCGCATTTTGATAGGCAAGAGAAGCGGAGCGTGCAGAATCAACCTGATGGCTGTTCCAGTAGCGCCAGCCAATTAGTGCGCCAACGCCCAAAATCACCCCAACAGCCAGTGCTTTGCCATTTTCAGCAAAAAAGCGTTTAACCGCTTCTACCTGGTCGTTTTCGTTCTCGTAAATTTCCACGCTGTCCTTCTCCTTCCTTAACCCAGTAACGTGCGCAAATGCGCGGCTACGCTATCCTGCGCAACTGCTGTTTGCTCACCAGAGCGCAAATCCTTCACTACTGCTGTGCCGTTAGCCACTTCAGACTCACCCAGCACCACAGCAACGCGGGCACCCCATTTATCAGCACGGGCAAACTGTTTCTTAAAGTTGCCGCCGCCGTGGTTGGTCATCAATTTCACGCCCGGTAATTCATCACGCAGACGCTCAGCTAATGCCATAGCCGCAGATTGTGTATCAGCACCTGAAGCCACCAGGTATATATCGACAACAGGATCGGCTTTAAATTCCGGATTAACAGCCTGTACTAACAATACAAGACGTTCGAGGCCCATCGCAAAACCGACAGCCGGTGTTGCACGACCGCCCAGTTGTTCCACCAGACCGTCATAACGACCGCCTGCACACACGGTGCCCTGGGAGCCGAGACTGTTAGTCACCCACTCGAAAACGGTACGGTTATAGTAATCCAGACCACGCACCAGACGCTGGTTTACGGTGTAAGCGATCCCCGCGCTCTCCAGCAGTTTGCACAGACCGGCAAAATGCTCACGAGATTCCTCGTCCAGATAATCGCCTAATGCCGGAGCGTCGTTGAGAAGCGCCTGCACTTCCGGATTTTTTGAATCCAGCACGCGCAGCGGGTTAGTGTACATGCGGCGTTTGCAGTCTTCGTCCAGCTTTTCTTTATGCTGCTCAAGGAATGCCACCAGCGCATCGCGGTAATTGGCTCGTGCTTCCAGCGAACCGATAGAGTTCAGCTCAAGAGTTACGTGCTCGGAGATACCCAGCGCGCGCCACCAGCGGGCGGTGAGCATAATCAGTTCAGCGTCGATATCCGGACCTTGCAGACCGAAAACTTCGCAGCCCAACTGATGGAACTGACGATAACGCCCTTTCTGCGGACGCTCGTGACGGAACATCGGCCCGATATACCACAGACGCTGTTCCTGATTGTACAGAAGACCATGCTCGATGCCGGCGCGTACACAGCCCGCCGTCCCTTCAGGGCGCAGAGTCAGGCTGTCGCCATTGCGATCCTCAAAGGTGTACATCTCTTTTTCAACCACGTCGGTGACTTCACCAATCGCACGTTTGAATAGCGGGGTCTGCTCTACAATCGGCAAGCGGATTTCACTGTAACCGTAGCTGCCGAGCACGTTTTTCAGTGTGCCTTCAATGCGCTGCCAGATGGCCGTTTCGCCAGGCAGGTAATCGTTCATGCCGCGAATGGCTTGAATGTTTTTTGCCACGTTTATTCTCTTTCTGAATATAAAAATGAACCCTCAACGCTTCCCTCAATGTTTCGGGAGCCATGCGGGTTCAATCATACACGGGAAGCGAGGCGCTTCCCATCACGTTATTATTTTTCAACCTGCTGAACGTCAATTCGACGCGCTTCGTCCAGCTGACTGGCTTTCGCACGAATGCGCGCTTCCAGCTGGTCGATCATATCGTTGTTGTCCAGACGGTCTTTGCGCACGCCATCTTCATAGAGGCCGCTTTTCTTGTTACCGCCGGTGACGCCGAGTGTAGAAACCAGCGCCTCACCTGGGCCATTCACCACACAGCCGATAATCGAAACGTCCATCGGAGTGATGATATCTTCCAGGCGTTGCTCCAGCGCGTTAACCGTACCGATAACATCAAACTCCTGACGCGAACAGGTTGGACAGGCGATGAAGTTGATCCCGCGCGAACGGATACGCAGCGATTTCAAAATATCGAAACCGACTTTGATCTCTTCGACCGGATCAGCCGCCAGCGATACGCGCAGCGTGTCGCCGATGCCTTCAGACAGCAGCAGACCTAAACCAATGGAGGATTTAACCGCCCCGCTGCGCGCACCACCCGCTTCGGTGATCCCCAGATGCAGCGGCTGATCGATCTGTTTTGCCAGCAAACGATAAGACTCAACAGCGAGGAATACGTCTGACGCTTTCACGCTGACTTTGAACTGATCGAAGTTCAGGCGATCGAGATGATCAACATGACGCATGGCGGATTCCAGCAACGCCTGCGGCGTCGGTTCGCCATACTTTTCTTGCAGATCTTTTTCCAGCGATCCGGCGTTAACGCCAATACGGATCGGAATGTTTTTATCGCGCGCACAGTCAACCACCATGCGAATACGCTCTTCATTACCGATATTGCCAGGGTTAATACGCAGACAATCGACGCCGTATTCCGCTACTTTCAGCGCAATGCGATAGTCGAAATGGATGTCAGCCACCAGCGGCACGTTAACCTGCTGTTTGATGAGTTTGAACGCTTCTGCCGCGTCCATCGTCGGTACTGAGACACGAACGATATCAGCGCCAACGCGTTCCAGCGCCTTGATTTGATTGACCGTTGCTTCGACATCTGTCGTGCGCGTATTGGTCATGGACTGTACGGCGATGGGAGCACCATCGCCAATCGGCACATTCCCAACGTAAATACGTGTTGATTTTCTACGTTGAATTGGAGCCTGGTTATGCATGAAAAATCTCCCGCGTTACCCGTCTGTTACTGCGCCGGTGATTGTTCGGCATTGAGGGTCAGACGCGCAACCTGGTTAGTTCTGATAAAACGACTCAGATCGACAGGTTTCCCTTGATACTGGATCTGTACTGCGGCTGGCGCACCAATTTTCAGTTTGTACGGTGCCTGGCCGGTTAAGTTCAAATTACCGTCTTTACGTTGCATACCGCTAAACAATTTTTTACCGGTAGCATCAGTGACCTCCAGCCAGCAATCGGCAGTAAAGTTCATCACCAGCGCATTCGGATCAGCCGCCGGCGTAGTCACGCCTGCCTGATCGGTTGGCAACGGCGCAGCGCCATCTGGCGTTGTTGTTGCCGTTGGTGCCGGGGTCGCGGCGGTATCCACATTTGCCTGCGAAGGCGAAACAACCGCATTCTGTTGCGGATCAACAGCTGGTGCTGGCGCAGTTACGGCAGGTGTTTGCGTGTTGGTTGCGGTAGTATCCACAGACGCTGGCGGCGTGGACGTTGTAGCCGGGTCTGTAGTTGTCGACGTATTTAACGGAACACTCTGCCCCTGCTCGCTATTACTGCTTAGTTCCGCCGAAGATTGATCGGCCATAGTGGTGATCTCTTCCTGCTGAGCCTTGTGGTCTTGCCACCACCAGGCACCGCTCAAGCCAATGACAACAAACAACACCAGCCAGGTGAAGGTCATCAGCCAGCCGTCGCGTTTTTTGCGGCGTTTACCGAGGGAAAAACTCTGCATCGGCGCAACTTTTGCAGCCCGTAGTGGAGCCTGCTTTTCCAGCCCTGGCAGCAGTTCTTCTTCTGGAATATGTACCAGACGCGCATAAGAGCGGATATATCCGCGCAGGAATGTTGAAGCAAGATCGGCGGGTGCCTTATCTTCTTCAATGTCGCGTACCGTGGAAACCTTCAGGCAAAGTCGCTCGGCAACGGCCTGCTGACTAAGTCCTAGTTGTTCGCGAGCATTACGCAGGCGAGCGCCGGTAGTAAGTGCTTCATTTTGGTCGTGCGTGGCTTCAGTATTCATTCGCTGCAGGTACGTTTAAATGAGAATTGAGATGCCGGTGAACCATCATGCTCACCCACACCGCGAAACATCCGTTAAGTTAACCGTTATCATACAGTATAAGACCGTCTGTGTGCTCGTGACAAAGCCCACATTCACTAAGGCTAACTTACTGTTGCATCGTTACATACTGCCTTAAAGTCAGCAAAAACGCACCGTTAATATTGACCAGACAATTGCAACTTAATACTTCATTCATAAAAGATTACGCCACGGTACATAAAGTAACCGTGGCGTAATGGCTATCAGACCGCTTTAATGTCGATGGCTTCACCCTGCATCCGTTTACGCAGAGTACGTTTCGTACGGTCGATAACATCGCCCGCCAACTGTCCACAGGCAGCATCGATATCATCACCACGAGTTTTACGCACAATAGTGGTGAAACCGTAGCTCATCAGCACTTTTGAGAAACGGTCGATACGGCTGTTCGAACTGCGTCCATACGGCGCGCCAGGGAACGGGTTCCACGGGATCAGGTTGATCTTACACGGCGTATCTTTCAGTAGCTCCGCCAGTTGGTGCGCGTGTTCAGTGCCGTCGTTAACGTGGTCAAGCATCACGTATTCAATAGTGACTCGGCCCTGATTGGCGTTGGATTTCTCCAGATAACGGCGCACCGCAGCAAGGAACGTTTCGATATTGTACTTTTTGTTGATCGGCACAATTTCGTCACGAATTTCATCGTTCGGCGCGTGCAGGGAAATTGCCAGTGCAACGTCGATCATATCGCCCAGTTTATCCAGCGCCGGAACTACACCGGAAGTGGAAAGCGTCACGCGACGTTTAGACAGACCAAAGCCAAAGTCATCCAACATGATTTCCATCGCCGGAACGACGTTGTTCAGGTTGAGCAGCGGCTCGCCCATGCCCATCATCACTACGTTAGTGATTGGGCGCTGACCGGTGACTTTTGCTGCGCCGACAATTTTCGCCGCACGCCACACCTGGCCGATAATTTCCGATACCCGCAGGTTGCGGTTAAAGCCCTGCTGGGCGGTGGAACAGAATTTACACTCCAGCGCACACCCTACCTGCGAAGAGACGCAGAGCGTGGCACGGTCGTCTTCCGGGATATACACCGTTTCAACGCGCTGATCGCCAACGGCGATCGCCCATTTAATGGTGCCGTCAGATGAACGCTGTTCTTCAACCACTTCCGGTGCACGGATTTCCGCCACCTCTTTCAGTTTGCCGCGCAACACTTTATTGATGTCGGTCATCTCATCAAAGTTGTCGCAGCAATAGTGATACATCCACTTCATCACCTGATCGGCGCGGAAGGGTTTTTCACCTAAATCTTTAAAAAACTCCCGCATCTGCTGACGGTTGAGATCCAGCAGGTTGATTTTTCCATCTTTCGTGGTGACGTTTTCAGGTGTGACTAATTGTTCAGACATATGCTATTCCGGCCTCGTTATTACACGTTATGGCCCCTGGAGGGTTGAAAAAAGAAACGCCCCGGTGAGCGGCTGCTCGTCCGGGGGCGCTGCATTGTACAAATTCTGGCGCATGGATGCCACGTTTGCACGCGGCATTTACGAAATTATTAACGGGTGCGCGGGCACACTTCGCCTTCGCCGAAGAAATAAGCGATTTCGCGAGCGGCAGATTCGACGGAATCAGAACCGTGGGTACCGTTTTCGGTCAGGCTGTCAGCGTAATCAGCGCGCAGAGTACCGGCCAGTGCATTTGCCGGATTGGTCGCGCCCAGCAGATCGCGGTGACGCTGAACGGCGTTTTCACCTTCCAGCACGGAAACCACGATCGGGCCAGAGGTCATGAATTCAACCAGACCATCAAAGAACGGTTTTCCATCGTGTTCAGCATAAAAGCCACGAGCCTGTTCAACGGTCAGGTGCAGCATTTTGGTGCCGACAATTTTGAACCCTGCAGCTTCAAAGCGCGCAAAGATATTACCAATGACGTTTTTTGCTACCGCGTTCGGTTTGATGATGGAAAAAGTACGTTCAATAGCCATTTTTACCTCTGTAAATTGTTCTGTTGTTGTCTGTACCAGCGTACGAGATGGCGCGGATTATAATGAGCAACAGGGCCGTTGACTATTGATGAAGGTAACATTTTTTTAAAATAAACCTAGTTTAAGCAACAATCAGGGACAAAACAGACTATTGCATGACAAATTTCACTGTCGCGATTTGCCCCACCTCATCCATCACCAGCAATTGATAATCGCCTTTATCCATCAAATGCAGGGTCACGTTGCGCCCGCGTTCAGTTAACGGTTCGCCATTCAGAAACCACCAGCGTTCACCTGCCCCTCCACTTGATTGCAACGGCAAAGTCGCTTCCGCTGCGCCCGGTAAACGTTTAATAATCGCGCCATCGCGAACACCTGTCAGCTGCAGTGGGAGTTGTGCATCGTGACCGTATGGCGGGCAAATTGTCGAGGCCGGTGGTAAGCGCACAGCGCGGCGTTCTGATGCGGGCAACCAGGGTTCCAGCGGTAGCGGCCAGACATTTATCATTTCTTGTCGCGCTTGCGGGCAATCAGCGGCAACACGTTTGCCATTTTCATCCAGCCAGATGGGGAAACGAATGCCATTAATGCCTTCCTGCTCCGGCAGTAATAGAGTTGGCGGCTGGCTCCCGTCCAGCAGCCAGGTTGCCAGGCGGCGGCGACAGTTACCGTCACCTTCCGGCAAAGACTGTCCGCCCGGCCAGCAGATAACACCACGACTTACAGAGTCAGGACGTGGGTCTTCCGGCAGATTCGCACTGCGCGACAGTAAGATATTATTAACCTGATTCAACAATGGTACGGCGCTGGCAAAGCCAAACTGACCAACAACGGGCGTGCCGTCCGGTCTGCCAGTCCAGATCCCAATAACATAGCGAGCGTTAACCCCAATCGCCCAGGCGTCACGATAGCCATAGCTGGTGCCCGTTTTCCATGCCAGTGGGGCGACGCGCGGCAAGGCACTATCCGGCAAGGGTTGCGCTTCATCAGCCATAATCCGGCGGATGATCCACGCAGCCCCCGACGACATTAAAGGCCGTTCAAGCAGCGGATCGTCAGGCTGTAAGCGCAATTTACCTGCCTTGCCGTGGCGAGCAAACGCGGTATACGCTGCCGCCATATCTTCCAGTTTTGCACCAGCGCCGCCGAGAATGAGCGAAAGATTCGGTGCAGCACCGTTGGGCAAATATAGCGGCAATCCAACATTGCGTAACTTTGCCGCAAACCGTTTCGGTCCATAGGCTTCCAGCACCTGCACAGCAGGTAAGTTCAGCGAGCGCACCAGCGCCTCACTCATGCTGATCGGGCCATGAAAACCGCTGTCAAAGTTGCCAGGTCGGTAATCACCGGTGCGCCGGGGTACGTCTTGCAACAGCGATGCCGGGTGGATCAAGCCTTCATCCAGCGCCAGACCATAAACAAACGGTTTGAGCACCGATCCTGGCGATCGGATCGCATTGACCATATCAACATGACCAAAGCGTGAATCATCGTTGAGATCAACCGATCCCACCCAGCCGCGAACACGCATATCGGTATGATCAACAACGATCATCGCCAGTGAGCTGCGCGGTGGTAATCGTCCTTTCCAGTTTTGCGCCAGTTCTTCCAGACGTCGTTGAAGACCGGCATCCAGCGTCGTAACGATTTTGTCGCTTTTGCTTTTACCGAGCATCATGCGCGAAAACAGCGGTGCCAGTTGCGGCATTTGTCGGGGTGCCAGCCAGATGGGTTCTTCCCTTGACTCTTTTACCTGCTCACGGGACCACACACCTTGCACGGCCATCCGTTCGAGCACTTTATTACGCGCGGCTTCGGCACGCTCCGGCCAACGATCCGGGCGTAGTCGGCTGGGTGCTTGCGGCAAAACCGCCAGCATTGCCGCCTCGGAATAGCTTAAATTCGCAGGCGACTTTCCGAGATAAGCCCAACTTGCCGCACCGATCCCCTGCAACGTACCGCCAAACGGAGCGCGGTTAAGATACAAGGTCAGAATTTCACGCTTAGGCAGATGCCATTCCAGTTGCAACGCGCGCCAGAGCTGGCGAATTTTGCCGCCAAATGTTTTGGGGTGAGGATCAAGCAGACGAGCAACCTGCATAGTGAGCGTGCTGCCACCGGAAATAACCCGTCCCGAAGTGAGATCTTGCCATGCTGCGCGCGCCACCGAGAATGGATTCACCCCCGGATGCTTCCAGAACCAGCGATCTTCATAATTGATCAGCGCTTCAAGGTAACGTGGAGAAACATCTTCGATTGTTACCGGATAACGCCAGATGCCGTCAGCATCGGCGAAGCGCCAGAGCGGCGTCCCATCCTGAGCCACAACCACTCGTGCGGGATTGACTTCATGCAGCGGTAGAGGCCAGAGTTTATCTGCTCCCCACGCTGCAAGAAAAAGGAGAAAGGGCGCGGCTGCCAGCGTTATCCAGCAGCCGCGTTTGGTTAACAGGCGAGGCATTTACGGTCTGACAATCAGCAAATCTTCAGCCGCGCCGGTCGCCCGCCATTGGGGAACATACATTGATTCCACCATCGGTTGCGGTACCTGATACGTTCCCGGCGTCACCGCCCGCGCCAGATACACCAGCGTTACCGGTTGGTATTCATCAACGGCAACCGCCGCCACAAAGCGATCGTCACGGAACTCAATGTGCTTAATGCTCGCCTGCTGCATCTGGTTCAGTAAGTTTTGCACTTCGCCACCACTTTGCTCCAGGCTGGCGCTACCGTTCGCCAGATTCTGGTTTTCCAGTTCCAGACCCGCAGGCAGCAGATCCACGACTAACGCATCCGGCACGCTGTTACTGGCTTTAACCTGCAACCAGACCAGCACCAGATCGCCGCTACGTAACGAGTCCAGCGATTTGCTCTTACCATCAGTACCAAGAATATGACGCTCGATTTGCAGCACATTGTTCGCCGGTAAAGGTGCGGATTGCGGATAACCGTTGGCATCCACACGCAGCCATAACGGCTGATCGCCACTGTTGGTCACCTGCAAGGTGGCAAGTTGATCGCTATTCAGATTGCTGTTTTGCGCTTTCTCGCCTGTCAGCGGCTCAGCTGAGAAAGAGGTTTGCGCCTGCCATTTACCCGGTAAATCCTGGATCGTACGGGCAGCCATGAACAACGCGTTGCTTTCCTGCGTCGATAGCCAGCGTTCACCAAACGCCTGCTGCGAAAGCGTGTTCAGCAAAGTGTTTTGCTCATCGGGTAGCAGTTTATTTTCTTCCAGCAAGGAGAGCATTAACGCGTTGTCGCGCAGTGGGCTACCGTAATCACCCAGCCATTTCCGCTCATCATTACGCGGCGTTTTCAGCGCCAGCGCAATCGCTTCTTCACTACGCGTCGCATCCCCCATGGTTTTCAGCGCAACGCCAAGTTGCAGCAGCGGTAATCCAGACGCAGCATCTGCACGATGCTCCCAGATTTCACGCAGCGCACCCAGTGGTGCTTTTTGCTGACGGGCCAGCACCAGCGCAGCGTAAGACTGTACGGCGAATTTACTGGCTTTGAGATTATCCGCGTACGGGATCGACATCATGCCCGGATCTTGTAAATAGCGCAGCAGACGCTCATTTCCCCGGTTAATGACGTCTGTCGGCACGCTGTAACCCTGCTCACCTGCGCGGACCAGGAAATCCATCACGTAAGCCGTCAGCCAGTACTCTTCGTCACCGTTTTTATCCCACAGCGCAAAGCCGCCGTTATCACGTTGCATTTGCAGCAAACGGGAAATGCCGATATCGACCGATGCACGGCGCTTCTCATCACTGTCGCCTTTGATGCCCAACGCCTGGAGTTGGGCTGCGTTGGTATAAAGTGACGGGAACAGGCCGCTGGCGGTTTGCTCAAGACAGCCGTACGGATACGCTTTTAACTCTTTGATATAACGTGCGATGTTCAGCGGTGGTTTGCCGCTCAACAACAATTGCCCTTCCAGTGTAACAGGCGAGAAGTTTTGCAATCCATCCGCCGGAATCGCCCATGTCTCACCAGGCTGCAACGCCGTACCGTAATTAACCGTTTGTGCCGGGAACGCCGGACGGACGCCGATTTTCCACTGCTTATGCTGATCGGCAACGGTTTCACCCGGTAACGCTAACCCGCTAATGGTGGCCTGAATTTCTCCATCGCCATAACCCGGCAATGCTCGCACCGGGATAAACAGCGTAGTACGCACACCTGGCGCTAATTCAACGGCTGCGGGTGAAACGCTGACCAGTTCAAGCAAACCACTGGCGGTCAGGGCAACGTTCAGTTTTTGCGGTTTATCGGTAAGATTAGTGATATCCAGCGTCAGACGCGAGGTATCGCCACTCGCCATAAAGCGCGGCATGTTCAGTTCAGCAATCACCGGTGCGGCAACTATCACTTTGCTTTCGTTGCTACCGAAGTCATCTGCCGTCCAGGCTTGCGCCATGACGCGTAGTTCACCGTTAAAATCGCCAATCGGCAGTGTAACCGAGCCTTCGCCCTGTTCGTTGAGCGTTACCGGCAGCGCCTGCTGCGCGACAATATTGACGTGATTGACCGGCGGTTTACCACCACGTTTCAGCTCATCACCATCGCCACCAAAACGCAGAGCTGCCAGACGCCCCTGACCTTCAATGACCTGACCGTAAATATCGTAAATGTCTGCACCATAGCGTTTCTGACCAAAGAACGCCTGCCACGGATCGGGGGTAACGTAATCAGTAATATTCAGCACACCGCTATCAACGGCAGACACCAGCACATTCACCTGTTTTGGCATCTCACCATTTTTATTGCTGGCTTTAATTTTCACGGTTAATGGCTGATTGGGGCGCATTTTGGTGGGGGTTTCCAGCGCCAGATCGAGACGACGGTTTTCATCGCCAAGCGGCAGATGCAACACCCCAACTGCGCGTTTTGGCGTCGCAGAGCGAGATTTATCGCCAGGACGTACCACCAGCGTACTTAAATACAAATCATGACGATTCCAGGTTTTATCGACCGGAATCGTCAGATCCAGCCCTTGAGCCGGAACATCAATCTCTTGCCACCACAGCGGCCCTTCACTGGACTCGACCATCGCATAACCTTTACCCGCCGTTGGCGCGGCGATATGCAACTTAATGGTGTCGCCAGGGCGATAACTGGCTTTATCCAGTTTCAGCGTGACACGGTCCGGACGCACTGCGCCGCTCCCGTCGCTGTTGTCCTGCCAGCTATAGCCAGCCCAGAAACGCACACTACTGACCGCTTCATTCGGCGCTTTGACTTCCAGACGATAAGCGCCCCACTCTACCGGGAAACTGACCTTGCCGGTTTCGTCCGCTTTCAGATCCAGAGTTTGTTCATTTTCAATCAGATCTTTTTGATCAAACTGTGATTGCCAGCCTTCATCTTCTGACCAGTTCCAGTAGTAATCGCGGCGTTCGCGAATCAGGCGCACCTGCAAGCCCGACACGGCTTTTTTCACGCCTTGCGCATCGCTATAAACGATGTCAAAAGCGGCGTTACTGCCTTCATCAACAATGGGCTGTTTCACCGTGCTGTCAGTGCGATAATCGTAAACCGATTTCGAGGCGAACTGCGGACGGATCCCCGGCAATGCATCGGCAGGCCAGATAGCCTGCTCAGCGCGGCGCGTCACCGGGCGACCGCCCGATTCCAACAAACTACCCTGGAAAATAACCTGTAATGGGGAATGCGTTTCCTTCCACTGGCTTTCTGTAGAAACTTCGCCACGCCCTTTATCATCCAGCGTCAACTGAACTTCATCCAGCGTGCGGGAAAGATTTTCGGCAGCTATATCGCCGAATTCGAAACCAGGTAAGGCTGACACAGCTTCACGCAGTGGGCGCAGGAAAAGTTGCCCTTGCAAAGTATTACCATTAGCAGGCGCACCATACAGGTAGTACCCCACCACGGAAAATCTCACTTCATCTTTCGGCGTTAGCGGGGTTTTCTCACCAGTCAGATTCAGCGCCATGCGCTCTGGCATAAAATCTTCGACGTGGAAATCCCACATCCGGTACTGGTTATCGCCCGTGTTAGCGCGAATATGCCACATACCGGTTGCCGCATTGCTATCGAGTGGCCAGGTAAAGTGGTAGAGGCCATTCTCCGGCTGACTAACGACGCTCCTGAGTACCTGCCCGTCGGGTTTAATCACGTCTAACTTGATGGGTTGATCGGGCAATGCTTTACCATCTGCATCACGCAATAAACCATTGAGGATGACTGTTTCACCAAGGCGATAAAGATCGCGCGGGCCAAACATGAAAAACTGTTTGCTATAGCCTGGCGCGCCAGCAATGATAAATTCTGCTAAGTCCAGCGCCGGAAGTTTTAAATCGAGTAGCGTTGTCTGACCGTCTTTACGCGCCAGCAGTAATGCCGCGTTTTTATCATTTTCCAGCTGCACATGCCCCTGAGCATCACTGGTTGCCTGAGTCAGAGTCTGCCCTTTCTCATTTAATAAAGAGACTTCTATTCCTTGCTGGGCCGCGCCGTTTTCCAGACTTTGGGTAAAGATATCCAGACGATTGTGATAACGGTGAGCTGAAACGCCGATATCACTTAACGTAAACAGCGTCGCGGGATTACTGTAATCGTAACGTCCAGCCTGATTCATCACAGCCAGGTACACGCCTGCCTGCTGAAGCGGTTTGATATCGCCCAACGGCAGCAATAATTTTTCACGGGTGTTACGCGCAGGATTGAGATCAAACCGTCCGGTGTAGACAAGATCCGCCATCTGCAGCAGTTTGTCAGACTGCCAGTTCGCCAGCGAATTGTGGTATTCCCATTGGCTAATGAATGCTGGCAGAGATTCTGGCTTAACACGGAAGAAGTTAACATCGACATTATTAACATTGAGCGCCATTACCGGCAGCCCTTCAATAACTTTACCAGGTAACAACGAGCCACGGCTGGCAAAACCGACGCTGGGTTGGATATCGCGGGTAGTTATAGTTTTTTCGTAATCTTTACTGAAGGTTGCGTTGTTGAGTGCTTTGACCTCCTTGCCAATAGTGACGATCAAATCACGTTTCGGTTCGAGGTGGCGTAAACGCAACTCTTTAAGATTATCTGACAGCTCCCAGGCACCATCCACTTTGCCGCTTTTCTTATCGACGACATGGATAACGCGTGAGAAATCCTGATCCGGGTCGAGAGGGATGGAGAACGTCAGCACCAGCGTGGCTGCGCCATCAAGTTGAACTTCAGAGAGATCCAGCAATGTCAGCGCCTTACCGGCACTCTGTTGTGCCAGTTTTTGTCGCTCCGGCACGGAGAGTTTTGCTGAACTCGCGTTTTCTGAAGAGACCGCTTTAGTAACTTCAGAAGGCGCATCTTTTTTCACCGCTGTTGGCGCGTTATCGTTGTTGTCGCACCCTGCCAGCGCCAGCATTAGCATGCAGGCGGCTACGCGTAACTTTTTCATTTTTCATCCCTGCCACAATGGCCCGTTAGCAACGTCGAATAATTATTATGCGTGAGAATTTACGTTATGTAATTCAGTATCACGCCCATACAATCCGAATTTTAGTGAGAATTGTGGCTCAGACAGCCAAATCAGCCTCTTTTGCTTGTCGCTTTTCACTAAACATCCGACAATTTAGCCTAACCCCGGCAAAAATGGAGATGCCTATGTCCACGACATGGTTTGTAGGAGCCGACTGGCTCGCCGAACATATTGATGACCCGGAAATTCAGATTATCGATGCCCGCATGGCGTCGCCTGGACAGGAAGATCGTAACGTTGCTCAGGAGTATCTGAATGGACATATTCCCGGCGCAGTGTTTTTTGATATAGAAGCGCTTTCTGATCACACTTCCCCGCTTCCGCACATGCTGCCGCGCCCGGAAACGTTCGCCGTGGCGATGCGTGAATTAGGCGTTAACCAGGACAAGCACCTGATTGTCTATGACGAAGGTAATCTTTTCTCAGCCCCACGAGCATGGTGGATGCTGCGCACCTTTGGTGTAGAGAAAGTGTCGATTCTGGGTGGTGGACTTGCAGGCTGGCAGCGCGATGATCTGCTGTTAGAAGAAGGTGCAGTAGAGCTGCCGGAAGGAGAGTTTAACGCCACGTTTAATCCTGAAGCCGTGGTGAAAGTCACCGATGTGTTATTGGCAAGCCATGAAAATACGGCGCAAATTATTGATGCCCGCCCGGCTGCACGTTTTAACGCAGAAGTTGATGAACCTCGCCCAGGTTTACGTCGCGGACATATTCCCGGTGCATTGAACGTTCCGTGGACGGAACTGGTGCGCGAAGGCGAACTAAAAACGACCGATGAACTGGATGCTATATTTTTTGGTCGCGGCGTCAGCTATGACAAACCGATTATCGTCAGCTGCGGCTCTGGTGTAACGGCAGCCGTGGTTTTGTTGGCACTCGCGACGCTGGATGTGCCAAACGTGAAAATGTACGACGGCGCATGGAGTGAATGGGGCGCACGGGCAGATTTACCGGTTGAGCCAGTGAAATAAGCTTTTTACAGGCAATAAAAAACCGCCGAATTTGGCGGTTTTTTATTGTGCACAGAAAACCCCCAGCTAGGCTGGGGGTTCCGGAAAGCTTTCAGCTTTGAGCCAGTTATTAAAACCCCTTTTGATTTGTTAAAACACCTTGCGGTCTGGCAACTGCAAGTGTCAAACAAGAAATCAAAAGGGGGTCCCAATGGGGGACGAAAAGAGCTTAGCGTACACCCGCTGGAACTGTAAATATCACATAGTTTTTGCGCCGAAATACCGAAGACTGGCGTTTTACGGAGAGAAGCGTAGGGCGATAGGCAGTATTTTGAGAAAGCTGTGTGAGTGGAAAAGCGTACGGATTCTGGAAGCAGAGTGCTGCGCAGATCATATCCATATGCTTGTGGAACTCCCACCCAAAATGAGCGTATCCGGCGTTATGGGATATCTGAAAGGGAAAAGCAGTCTGATGCTTTACGAGCAGTTTGGGGATTTGAAATTCAAATACAGAAACAGGGAGTTCTGGTGCCGAGGGTACTATGTCGATACGGTGGGTAAGAACACGGCGAAGATACAGGACTACATAAAGCACCAGCTTGAAGAGGATAAAATGGGGGAGCAGTTATCGATTCCATATCCGGGCAGCCCGTTTACGGGCCGTAAGTAACGAAGTTGAATGCAAATGTCAGATCGTATGCGCCTGTTAGGGCGCGGCTGGTAACAGAGCCTTACAGGCGCATTTGAAAAACCTCCGGCTATGCCGGAGGATATTTATTTGCTGGTCTGGTTCGCGGCCTTTCCAGCAGGTTGTATTACTGCAAGTGTATCTCGTCTACTCAATACTCGCTTTATGCATCAACGATGTCAAGTAGATAAAAAAGGATAGATTTTGAATTCATTTGGCTTATCAGTCCGAATTCAGACAAATATAAACAAATCCCGCTTAATATTAAAATATACTAACTGGTAAAAGATATTACTTAAACGTGTAATTTCACTTTCTTTAAACAACAAAAAACCGCCAAAATCAGGCGGTTTTTTGTTGCTGGTTTGGTTCGCGGCCTTTCCAGCAGGTTCACTTGTGTTGCATGAACAACGCAGGTGCCTCACAGCAAAAGAATACTCGCTGTTAAGAAATTTTGTGTCAAGTAAAAAACGAGTAATTATTTTTCGGTTAGCGTATTATCGACACCGGCCCTTTCCGCCGTCTCGCAAACGGGCGCTGGCTTTAGGAAAGGATGTTCCTTGGCCGTAAATGCAAGTGTATCTCGTCGCTTGCTATCGCGGCAATATCGCCAGTGGTGATGTCGTGATGCGGTCTTCGCATGGACCGCACAATGAAGATACGGTGCTTTTGTATCGTACTTATTGTTTCTGGTGCGCTGTTAACCGAGGTAAATAATAACCGGAGTCTCTCCGGCAACAATTTATTGGTGGTTAACAACCTTCAGAACAGCAGGTAAACCCGAATGCCGCCCTTTGGGGCGGCATATTTTAGATTATCCGGTTCTGTTTAAAGTCACGCAAAAAACCACCCCAGCGACGTTCATAGAATGGCACAATATGTTCGGTAATAAAGTGGCTAATTCCTTTTTCCCCTTTTTTCACCTGACAAATATCGATGGGTTCATCGCCAGGTAATGTATCGGTCGCTACACTTCCCGCCGCCTGAATAATTTCTTCGATATCACCATCGGCTTCAATGCCAATAAGTAAATTAGGCTGTGCCTCTTCGTTCTCTTTAATTGAACAAATAAAAGCACGCTTCACCGGCTTAATAGTTTTAAATAAGGTGGTGAGTGAATCAATCATTTGTGCTGGTGGCTCTGCGACTTCCGATAATATCAGCGATTCACCGCCCTCCAGTACTTCCTGGCTGCTCAGCGGATTTCCTTCTTCACCAATCAACAAACTGATTTCACGCGGCATAAATTCTTTACCGGTTGGCAGTTTGGCATTAAGGAAGAGCGTTTCGCCAAGGGTCATCTCAAACAATGTGCGAACGGGCATTACGACAAATGCCTGTTCGTCTTCAACCGCCTGTTGAAGTGCTTCTAACGAGGTGAAAAAAGGAATGACGCTGGTGCCGTCTTCTTTTTCCCAGTGCTGTAAATCAAGCGCGCTATCTTCAACCACAGCCTCGCCCTGCGCCGCCGTACCAGGCACCCAGACGATGGATTCCAGTAGAGTACGGAAAAAGGCCGGGCGGTGCGCCGGTTCGGTTGCTGCTTTTTCCAGCAGGTCTTCAAGTTCATTTTTTGTTTCGGACATAAGAACCACAATTCATTCAACGTTCGGGGCACAAGTGCCTGATGCGCCATACTTATCAGGCCTACAAGGGATTCACAATTTGTTGAATTTGCAATACTTTGTAGGCCGGATATGGCGTTTACGCCGCATCCGGCATATTAGTTTACGCCGTTAACAGATTAGCAATCGTGCGCACACCAAGTCCCGTAGCACCCGCAGACCACTGTTCAACCGGCGCTTTACGGTAAGTCGCCGAGCAGTCGATATGCAGCCAGCCTTGCTGATAGTTCTCAACAAAGTGCGACAGGAAGCCCGCCGCCGTGCTCGCGCCTGCCGGGTACGCCGCGCTTCCGGTATTGTTCAGTTCGGCAAAGTTAGACGGCAGCTGGCTGCGGTGGAACTCCGCCAGCGGCAGACGCCAGAACGGTTCATTCTCCTGCGCGGCACTCGCCAGCAAGCGACCGGCAAGCGCATCGTCAAAACTGAACAGCGCGTGATAATCATTACCCAGCGCAGTTTTCGCCGCCCCGGTGAGGGTCGCCGCATCAATGATCAGTTCCGGTTTCTGCGCACTGGCATCAATCAGGCCATCGGCCAGCACCAGACGCCCTTCCGCATCAGTGTTCATCACTTCAACTTTTTTACCGTTGCGATAGGTAATAATATCGCCCAGTTTGAACGCGTTGCCGCTGATCAGGTTATCCGCACAGCAGAGGAACAGCTTCACGCGCTTGTTCAGTCCGCGCGTAATGGCAAACGCCAGCGCCCCGGTAACCGTTGCCGCGCCGCCCATGTCCGACTTCATCGAGTCCATAAATGCGGTCTGTTTGATACTGTAGCCGCCGGAATCAAAGGTGATGCCTTTACCAACCAGGCACGCGTACACTGGCGCTTCTTTATCGCCAGTCGGGTTGTAATCCAGCGCCAGCAATACCGGAGAACGTTCTGAACCGCGCCCGACCGTGTGCAGCCCCATATAACCTTGCTCACGCAGATCTTCGCCTTTGGTGATCCGATAAGTCACACGATCGCCCGCGACGTTGCTGATCAGATCAACAGCACGCTGTGCCAGTTGCGATGGCCCCAGCTCTTCCGCCGGTGCGTTAATGGTGTCACGCACCCAGTCGATGATCATCAGGCGGTTATCCAGTTCCTGGCGCTGGGCATCGTCCAGATCCGGCCACTCCACTTTACGTGTGCCTTTCGGGGCTTTGTAACCTTGCCAGAATGCCCAGCAGCGATCCGCATCCCAGTCTTCACCGCTTAACTGAACATGCTTGATGCCCAGACCGTCAATCTTGCGCGCCGCACGCTGGATCAGCCCCAGATCGTCTGTCCCGTTCAAATGCAGGGTAATGCCATCATTATTAATGCTGTAAGTCGCTTTTTCTCCCCAGCGCGCGTCGGCAGGTTGGGTAGAGAGGGTAATCTTCATCGCTTCTGTCATTTTAGTTATCCTTCTTTGTAAAAGGGCCGCCAGTTGGCAGCCCCAGGATTTTTCCGCTAAATGATTCGCGTTGCAGGACAAAACGCATTGCGTTTTGAACAGCGCTTGCGCTGGCCCCGGAGGGGTGAGGCCAAAAGGCCGAATCACGCGGCAAGTGAGTGAAGCCCCAGGAGCATAGATAACTATGTGACTGGGGTGAACGAGCGCAGCCAACGCATCTGCGGCGTGAAGCATGACGCGGAAATTATTCGGCTTCGTCCAGCCAGACTAACAAAATCGCTTCGAGGATTTTCTCGTTGGATGCCTGCGGGTCGTCGTCGAAATCTTCCAGATCGCAAATCCACTGATGCATATCGGTGAATCGAACCGTTTTCGGATCAAGATCGGGATACGCATCGTACAGTGCTTCGCCAATTTCGCGGCTATCGGTCCACTTAAGTCCCATACTAACCTCTGTTAATGCTCACGCGCATGGTTGATAGTGTAACGCGGGATTTCGACCACTAAATCTTCGTCGGTAACGCGCGCCTGGCAGCTTAAACGGCTTTCCGGCTCCAGTCCCCAGGCTTTGTCCAGCATGTCGTCTTCCTGCTCTGAGCTTTCCGGCAGCGAGTCAAAACCTTCGCGAACGATGCAGTGGCAGGTGGTGCAAGCACAGGATTTTTCACAGGCGTGTTCAATCTCGATACCGTTACGCAGCGCAACGTCGAGAATGGTTTCACCACTATTCGCTTCCAGAACAGCGCCATCAGGGCAGAGATCCTGATGAGGCAAAATAACAATCTTTGGCATATTAAACCTCGTCCACGGAATGGCCTTTCAGCGCACGACGAACCGACTGGTCCATGCGGCGAGCGGCGAAATCCTGGGTTTGTTTGTCTACGTTTTTAATCGCTTGTTCGATAGCGTCAACATCATCGCCCTGCGCCACTTCACTCAGGTGAGCGGCAGCATCGTCAATGACCTGACGCTCTGCGGTGCTTAACAGCGCGGCATCAGCAGCCAGCGCGCCGTGCAGACTTTCCAGCACACGCGCCGCTTCTACTTTTTGTTCTGCCAACATACGGGCTTTTACGTCCTGCTCGGCATAGCTCATTGAGTCTTTGATCATCGAAGCGATTTCGCTATCGGTCAGACCGTAAGACGGTTTGACCTGAATAGACGCCTCAACGCCGGTGGATTTCTCCATCGCCGTCACGCTCAAAAGACCGTCGGCATCGACCTGGAACGTTACGCGAATATGCGCGCCGCCAGCCGGTAGCGCCGGGATACCACGCAGTGCAAAACGCGCCAGCGAGCGGCAGTCCTGCACCAGTTCACGTTCACCCTGCATCACATGGATAGACATTGCCGTCTGACCATCTTTAAAGGTGGTGAAATCCTGGGCGCGGGCCACCGGAATCGTGGTATTACGCGGGATCACTTTCTCCACCAGGCCGCCCATGGTCTCGAGGCCCAGCGACAGCGGGATCACATCCAGCAACAGCATTTCGCTGTCCGGCTTGTTACCCACCAGAATATCCGCCTGAATCGCCGCGCCAATAGCGACGACTTTATCCGGGTCGATAGAAGTCAGCGGTGGACGACCGAAAAATTCGCCTACTCGTTCACGCACCAGCGGCACGCGAGTAGAACCGCCAACCATCACCACTTCCAGCACATCATCAGCTTCTACGCCAGCGTCTTTCAGCGCACGACGACAAGCCAGTAAGGTTCGTTTTACCAGTGGCGCGATCAGTTCGTTGAATTGTTCACGGCTGATTTCGCCCTGCCAGCCCGCAACGTTAACGGTCACGGAGTCCGCATCGCTCAGCGCGATTTTGGCCGCAATGGCGGCATCCAGCAGTTCACGCTGAACGCGGTTATCGCTACGATCAGGAATGCCCGCCTGCTCGCGAATGTAATCCGCCAGCAGATGGTCGAAATCATCGCCGCCGAGCGCGGAATCACCGCCGGTCGCCAGCACTTCAAACACGCCGCGACTTAAGCGCAGAATGGAAATATCAAACGTCCCGCCGCCGAGGTCATAAACAGCGATCACGCCTTCCTGACCGGAATCCAGCCCGTAGGCGATAGCCGCAGCGGTCGGTTCGTTAAGTAAGCGCAGAACATGCAACCCCGCCAGACGCGCCGCGTCTTTGGTGCCCTGACGCTGGGCATCGTCAAAGTACGCCGGAACGGTGATAACGACACCATCCAGCTCGCCTGCCAGGGCTTCAGTTGCCCGCGCCGCCAGTGCTTTGAGGATGTCCGCAGAAACGCGCACCGGGTTCAGCAGCCCCGCCGCCGTTTCAATCATCGGCAGGCCGTTTTCGCTGGCCTGGAATTGATAAGGCAGATGCGGATAGCGTTGCTGGATATCAGCCAGCGAGCGCCCCATCAGGCGTTTAACAGAACTAATGGTGTTGGTGGTGTCAAGCGCTGCGTTAGTACGCGCGTCATAACCCACCGAATGCCCTTGCTGTTGATAGTGAACAACAGACGGCAGCAGGTGACGGCCTTCATGGTCGGCTAACGTTTCGGCCTGACCGCTGCGCACTGTCGCCACCAGCGAGTTGGTTGTGCCCAGGTCAATACCGGCCGCCAGACGACGCTGATGCGGCGCAGCACTCAAACCAGGTTCACTAATTTGTAATAAGGCCATGTTTAGCTTCCAGAAATTAAAAATCGAGCAGTTTTTCTTCGAGTTGTTCGGCACTGCTTCGCAGTTTATCGAGAAAACGCAGCTTACGCACGGTATCCGCCGCCGCGTCCCACGTCTCGTTGTCTAACTGTTCAACCATCAACTGATGGCGGGTATCAAACATCTTTTTCACACGTTTGATAAAGCTTTCCAGCCGCGCTTCATCTTTCGCCTGTTCGATCTCGTCCAGTTCTTCGCGCAGCTCCAGCTGTTCCATCAGGAACGCGGTGTCGCGCACAGTATGCTGCTCGCTGGCGAGATCAAAACCGTGCAAAGAAAGCAAATATTCCGCGCGCATTAACGGATGACGCAGCGTTTGCCAGGCCTGGTTAATGGTTGCAGATTGCTGTACGGCGGCGAGTTGTTCCGCCTTGCTTCCGCTGGCGAATTTATCAGGATGATACTGACGTTGTAGATCCTGAAAACGCAGGCTCAGCGCCTGGGTATCGAGTTGATAACGGGCAGGCAAGCCAAAGAGGGTGAAGTAATCCATAACATTCTCAGGGCTGTGATCCGCCGCGATAACGGCGAATCAGGTAAAACAAACCCCACGCGCAGGCGACCACGGTGGGGTTATCGGTATGCGCATCAAACGTGGAAGCTTTCGCCGCAACCACACTCATCTTTAACGTTCGGGTTGGTGAATTTAAACCCTTCGTTCAGGCCTTCTTTTACGAAGTCCAGCTGCGTACCGTCCAGAAATTGCAGGCTTTTGCCATCGACCACGACTTTCACGCCTTTGTCTTCAAACACGATGTCTTCCGGCGTCGGTTCGTCAACAAATTCCAGTACATAAGCCATACCTGAACATCCGGAGGTTCTCACGCCCAGACGCAGGCCAAACCCTTTGCCACGGTTAGCCAGAAAGGTATTTACTCGCGCTGCTGCACTGTCGCTCAGTGTAATCGACATAACCAAACCTCAACTCTTATTTTGCTTCACGTTTGCTTTTATAGTCCGCAATGGCGGCTTTGATCGCGTCTTCTGCCAGAATAGAACAGTGAATTTTCACCGGAGGCAGTTCAAGTTCTTCAGCAATATCGGTGTTTTTGATCGCCTGCGCTTCGTCGAGAGACTTCCCTTTCACCCATTCGGTGACCAGGGAGCTGGAAGCGATAGCAGAACCGCAGCCGTAAGTTTTAAAACGCGCGTCTTCAATGATACCTTCATCGTTGACTTTAATCTGCAACTTCATCACGTCGCCACAGGCCGGTGCACCCACCATGCCGCTGCCGACGTTCTCGTCGTTGTTGTCAAAGGAACCCACGTTACGCGGATTCTCGTAATGGTCGATAACTTTTTCGCTGTAAGCCATTATAAATTCTCCTGATTCCGATACCGATTAATGATGAGCCCATTCGATGCTGTTCAGATCCACGCCCTGCTTGTACATTTCCCACAGCGGAGAAAGGTCACGCAGACGACCGATGGATTTACGAACTAACTCGATGGTGTAGTCGATCTCTTCTTCAGTAGTAAAACGACCTAAAGAGAAACGGATAGAGCTATGTGCCAGCTCGTCGTTCAGCCCCAGCGCGCGCAGCACGTAGGACGGTTCGAGGCTTGCTGACGTACAGGCGGAACCGGAAGAAACCGCGAGGTCTTTCAGCGCCATAATCAGCGACTCACCTTCAACGTAGTTGAAGCTGACGTTAAGAATGTTCGGCGCACCGTGTTCGAGGTCACCGTTCAGGTAAACTTCTTCGATATCTTTGATGCCGTTCCACAGACGGTTACGCAGGCCGCGCAGACGTTCCATCTCGGTCGCCATCTCTTCTTTTGCGATGCGATAGGCTTCGCCCATACCGACGATCTGGTGGACAGGCAGGGTGCCGGAACGCATACCGCGCTCGTGACCGCCGCCGTGCATTTGCGCTTCGATGCGTACGCGCGGTTTACGACGTACATATAGCGCACCGATACCTTTCGGGCCATAGATTTTGTGACCGGAGAAAGACATCAGGTCAACTTTCAACTGGCTCAGGTCGATAGGCAGTTTGCCCACGCTCTGGGTTGCATCAACGTGATAGATAATGCCTCGAGCACGGCACATTTCGCCGATAGCCGCGATATCCTGCACCACGCCGATTTCGTTATTTACGTGCATTATGGAAACGAGGATGGTGTCGTCACGCATCGCTGCTTCCAGTTCTTTCAGGTCGATAATGCCATTACGCTGCGGTGCCAGATAGGTGACTTCGAAACCTTCGCGCTCCAGCTGACGGCAGGTATCCAGTACCGCTTTGTGTTCGGTTTTGCTGGTGATGATGTGCTTGCCTTTTTTCTGATAAAAGTTGGCTGCACCTTTGATCGCCAGGTTGTCAGATTCGGTTGCACCAGAGGTAAAGACGATTTCACGCGGGTCAGCGCCGACCAGATCTGCAATCTGATTACGGGCGATATCAACCGCTTCTTCAGCCTGCCAGCCGAAACGGTGAGAACGGGAGGCCGGGTTACCAAAGGTTCCGTCCATCGTCATAAACTGCATCATTTTCTCGGCAACACGCGGGTCCACCGGCGTGGTTGCGGAGTAGTCGAGATAAATCGGTAATTTCATTGCTCTATAAACTCCGTACATCACTCAATGCAAGGAACCAGGCTACCGGCTGGATGTACGACCGTGTTTACGGAGTGTTAAACACTCCGGCCTGATTCTGAATACTTTTTATTAAGCGCGTAACTTAACGTCGATCGCGTCTTGTGTGCGGGTGCGTGGCGCGTCGTGAGTATGCTGACGACCAGACACATCCAGCACTTCCTGGTTATTAACCAGTTCGCCTAAAGTAATGTTGTTGAGAAAACCGGTGAGACGGTCGCTCAAATCACGCCACAGCGCGTGGGTCAGGCATTTATCGCCGCCCTGGCAGCCGCCTTTACCCTGACAACGGGTGGCATCTACAGATTCGTCAACGGCGCTAATCACTTCGCCAACGGCGATGCTGCTGGCATCTTTGCCTAACAGATAACCACCGCCTGGTCCACGTACGCTGGAAACCAGACCATTTTTACGCAGACGGGAAAACAGTTGTTCCAGATAAGAAAGGGAAATTCCCTGACGTTCGGAAATATCAGCCAACGGTACCGGGCCCGCTTCAGAGTTGAGCGCAACGTCAAGCATTGCGGTCACGGCATAGCGCCCTTTAGATGTCAGTCTCATGTCTTACTTCACCTCAAACTCGCCCCTGCCCGGGGTTTTTTATTGTAAAAGTGGGGTATTGCATAGCAGGGTCAAGTCTGACATTCCCGAGTAAATTGGTCAACTATTTACTTGACTGATTTAGTCGGGTATTTAACCTTCAGTGCCATTTTTTTATCGTGGCGTTTGTACCTGTTGTCGGATGCGGTGTGAACACCTTATCCGACCTACGGTTCTGTACATTGTAGGCCTGATAAGACGCATTAAGCGTCGCATCAGGCAACCACTGTTATTCGGCCTTATTACCTTTATTCTGCTGCTCTATAGAAGCCAGAATCCCGCGCAGGATATTCAATTCCTGGCTTTCCGGGCGCGCACGGGTAAACAGACGGCGCAATTTATTCATCACCTGCCCCGGATGGTTTTCACGAATAAAACCGGTTGCCAGCAGCGTTTGTTCCAGATGACCATAAAAACGCTCCAGATCATCGACCAGCGGATACGGCGTCTCTTCATGCTCGACTTGTTCGCCATTTTCCTGAGTTGCCAGCCAGGCCATGCGCACTTCATAGGCAATAACCTGAACCGCCATCGCCAGGTTCAGCGAACTGTATTCCGGGTTCGCAGCAATCGCGACATGATAATGGCATTTCTGCAACTCTTCATTGGTCAAGCCAACACGCTCACGACCAAAAACCAGCGCCACCGGGGTATTTGCCGCTTCAGCGACGCTTTTCAGACCGCATTCGCGCGGGTCGAGCATCGGCCACGGCAGCGTGCGGGAGCGTGCGCTGGTGCCCACCACCAGGCTACAACCGGCTAACGCTTCGTCGAGCGTATCGACGATGTGAGCATTACCAATCACATCGCTGGCCCCTGCTGCCAGGGCAATCGCCTGGGAGTCAGGTTTCACCAGTGGATTAACCAGCCACAGATTGGTTAATCCCATTGTTTTCATGGCACGGGCAACAGAACCCATATTGCCGGTGTGTGACGTCTCCACCAGCACAATTCGAATATTTTGCAGCATTGTCTTTCTTCGTCTAAAGATTATTCGCGCATCTTATCATAAAACGAAGACAGATGCCGATCTCGCTGCTATACTCTGCGCCGTTTTCCCGTTCTTTAACATCCAGTGAGAGAGACCGATGCATCCGATGCTGAACATCGCCGTGCGCGCAGCGCGCAAGGCGGGTAATTTAATTGCCAAAAACTATGAAACCCCGGACGCTGTAGAAGCGAGCCAGAAAGGCAGTAACGACTTCGTGACCAACGTAGATAAAGCTGCCGAAGCGGTGATTATCGACACGATTCGTAAATCTTACCCACAGCACACCATCATCACCGAAGAAAGCGGTGAACTTGAAGGTACTGATCAGGATGTTCAATGGGTTATCGATCCACTGGATGGCACTACCAACTTTATCAAACGTCTGCCGCACTTCGCGGTATCTATCGCCGTTCGTATCAAAGGCCGCACTGAAGTTGCTGTGGTTTACGATCCTATGCGTAACGAACTGTTCACCGCCACTCGCGGTCAGGGCGCACAGCTGAACGGCTACCGTCTGCGCGGCAGCACCGCTCGCGATCTCGACGGTACTATTCTGGCGACCGGCTTCCCGTTCAAAGCAAAACAGTACGCCACCACCTACATCAACATCGTCGGCAAACTGTTCAACGAATGCGCTGACTTCCGTCGTACCGGTTCTGCGGCGCTGGATCTGGCTTACGTTGCTGCGGGTCGCGTTGACGGTTTCTTTGAAATCGGTCTGCGTCCGTGGGATTTCGCCGCAGGCGAGCTGCTGGTTCGTGAAGCGGGCGGCATCGTCAGCGACTTCACCGGTGGTCATAACTACATGCTGACCGGTAACATCGTTGCTGGTAACCCGCGCGTTGTTAAAGCCATGCTGGCGAATATGCGTGACGAGTTAAGCGACGCCCTGAAGCGTTAATGACTCTGGCGGGTGATGTCACTCACCCGCCCTCGCCTTTCAGGCGCTATTCCGAAATACTTCCTCACCGCTTTACTTTCTTTCGCCACTCTCCCACCATCTTTCCCCGATTAATGGATGATAAAGAAGTCGCAAGGAAAGGTTATGGCGCTGCCAGTGAACAAACGCGTTCTCAAAATTCTGTTTATTCTCTTTGTTGTTGCCTTCTGCATTTATTTAATACCGCGCATCGCCATCAATTTCTTCTATTATCCTGACGACAAAATTTACGGTCCCGAACCCTGGTCGGCGGAATCCGTCGAATTTACGGCTAAGGACGGTACTCATCTGCAAGGCTGGTTTATCCCTTCTTCGACGGGCCCTGCTGATAACGCCATTGCTACCATTATTCATGCTCACGGCAATGCCGGAAATATGTCCGCCCACTGGCCGCTGGTCAGTTGGTTACCCGAACGTAATTTCAATGTTTTTATGTTTGATTATCGTGGATTCGGTAAATCAAAAGGAAAACCTTCTCAGGCAGGGTTATTAGACGATACGCAAAGCGCCATCAATGTGGTGCGCCATCGCAGTGATGTAAACCCACAACGGCTGGTGCTGTTCGGGCAGAGTATTGGCGGGGCGAATATTCTTGATGTTATTGGTCAGGGTGATCGTGAAGGCATACGTGCGGTGATCCTCGACTCCACATTTGCCTCTTATGCGACCATCGCCAACCAGATGATTCCCGGCAGTGGCTACTTACTTGATGAGAGTTACAGCGGCGAAAATTACATCGCCAGCGTCAGCCCGATCCCGCTTTTACTCATTCACGGTAAAGCTGATCACGTTATCCCATGGCAGCACAGCGAAAAGTTGTATAGCCTGGCAAAAGAGCCAAAACGGTTGATCCTAATCCCGGATGGCGAACACATTGATGCTTTTTCTGATCGTCACGGCGATGTTTATCGCGAACAGATGGTGGATTTTATCCTTAGCGCGTTGAATCCGCAGAACTAACCCATGATCGCTAGCACGATAATCATTCACAAAACCACCTTAAGACATGCTAATCCACTGGTCAGAACAGTTTAAGATGAGAAAAATTCTGTGACGCTTGCCAACATTTCTGATGATTAGCATTCCCTTCGCCATTTCCCTGAGCAAACTTTAGCTATTCTTATCAATTATGCTTATGGGAGATCTACAGATGATGCCTACGCTTGCTCCACCATCTGTCCTTTCGGCTCCCCAGCGCCGCTGCCAGATCTTGCTGACACTCTTTCAGCCGGGGTTGACCGCCACCACGGCAACTTTCAGCGAGCTTAATGGTGTGGATGATGATATTGCCAGTCTTGATATCAGCGAAACAGGACGTGAGATCCTGCGCTATCATCAACTCACACTGACTACTGGTTATGACGGTAGCTACCGGGTTGAAGGTACAGTGCTTAACCAACGTTTGTGTTTATTTCACTGGCTACGACGTGGTTTCCGTCTGTGTCCGTCATTTATTACCAGCCATTTCACCCCCGCCCTGAAGAGTGAACTGAAGCGGCGCGGAATTGCGCGTAACTTTTACGACGATACCAATCTACAAGCGTTAGTGAATCTCTGCTCCCGACGGCTGCAAAAACGCTTTGAAACGCGCGATATTCATTTCCTGTGTCTGTATCTGCAATATTGTTTGCTGCAACACCACGCTGGAATTACGCCTCAGTTTAATCCGCTCCAACGTCGCTGGGCGGAATCCTGCCTTGAATTTCAGGTAGCGCAGGAAATTGGACGCCACTGGCAGCGTCGGGCGCTCCAGCCTGTACCGCCTGATGAGCCACTGTTTATGGCATTACTTTTTTCCATGTTGCGGGTTCCCGATCCACTGCGGGATGCGCATCAGCGGGACAGACAACTGCGTAAGTCTATCAAACGTCTGGTAAACCACTTTCGTGAGCTGGGAAATGTTCGTTTTTATGATGAACAGGGGTTATGCGATCAGCTTTATACCCACCTCGCCCAGGCGTTAAATCGCTGTTTGTTTGCCATCGGTATTGATAACACCCTGCCGGAAGAGTTCGCCCGCCTGTATCCACGCCTGGTGCGCACCACCCGCGCGGCGCTGGCCGGATTTGAAAGTGAATACGGCGTCCATCTTTCTGATGAGGAAAGCGGTCTGGTCGCGGTGATTTTCGGTGCCTGGCTAATGCAGGAAAACGACCTGCATGAGAAACAGATTATTCTACTGACCGGGAATGATAGCGAGCGAGAAGCGCAGATTGAGCAGCAGCTACGCGAACTAACGTTACTGCCGCTCAATATTAAACATATGTCGGTAAAGGTATTTTTGCAGACAGGCGCTCCGCGCAGCGCGGCACTGATTATTGCGCCTTATACCATGCCGTTACCGCTCTTTTCACCACCGCTGATCTATACGGACCTGACGTTGACAACACATCAACAGGAGCAGATCCGCAAAATGCTCGAATCAGCATGAGGGAACAACTTTCGGGCGCAAAAACATTGCCGGAAGCGCCACCAGCGCCATAACCCAGAACACGCCGTGGCCCAGATATTGATACAGGAAACCGGCGAAAACGGTCATGATCGCAATACTGCCGCCCATCGCGACGGCAGAGTAAACCGCCTGTAAACGGATGACTTCGCTACCCTGGCGAGCGGCAATATAGCGCATGGCGGCCAGGTGGCAGACCGTGAAGGTGCCACAATGCAGAATTTGCACCACTATCAACCACGGCAACGCCGTAGTTGCTCCCATAATGCCCCAGCGCACTACGCCGCAAATCGCTGAGATCAACAGCATATCGCGTGCACTACAACGGCGGAAAAGTTTATTACTCAGCGCAAAGATAATGACTTCCGCCACCACGCCCAGCGACCACAAATAGCCCACCGCCGAGGCCGAGTAGCCAGCAGCCTGCCAGTAAATGGCGCTAAAACCGTAATAGGCCGCATGCGCCCCCTGCAATAAACAAACGCAGGCCAGAAAGCGCCAGTTCTGGCGAACCAGCGCCAACCACGCTGACCAACCGGTGCTCTCCTGCTGGCGGCTTGCCCCTTGTGGCTGAATCGTCGGACGGATGAGAAAGCCGAGCAGCATGGATGCCACGCCCAACGTCAACAGCGCGAGGATCACCCGATAATCAAACATAGTGACCAGTTTGCCCGTCAGCGCCGAGCCAATGACAAACGCCACCGAGCCCCACAGTCGCACTTTGCCGTAATCAAGCGGGAACTGCTTTTGCCACGTATTCGCCAGTGCATCGGTCAACGGTACCAGCGGTGAGAAAAAGAGGTTAAAGCCAATCATCACCAGCATCAGCCACACTACGTGCGCCCCCGCCCAGAATGCGACAGCAAAGAGAAGTGTCAGCAGTGCCAGCACGCGCAAGGCGGAAATCAGGCGAGAAGGATCGCTGACGCGGGGCGCGATGAGCAAACTCCCGAGAAAACGGGCAATCAGACCTGCCCCCAATAACAGGCCGATGGTTTCTGGCGTTAAACCAATCCCTTTAAGCCAGACGCTCCAGAAAGGTAGAAAAATGCCGTAACTAAAAAAGTATGTGAAATAGCCGAGCGCCAACCAGCGCGTGGATTGCAAAACCATGAGTCCCTCCCGTCAGGAGGCGTTAGTCTGGGGTTAATCGAATGTTGGTGCAAGTTGAAAAATAAGAATATTCGAGCCTGCTTCCCGATGTCTGTAACACCAGTTCACAAGCACTAAAAAACTGCGATCCGCGACGCATGTTGCAAAAATAATGCGTAATTATGCCGTTACGCTTGCCAAACGTTCCTGCACAATGGCGATGAAATCGCGTAATGCCGGCTTTATCTCCCCTTTCTTCCACGCCATCAGTAAAGCAATGGAAGGCACATTTCCGGCAATGGGTCGAAATACCACCTGGCCGGTATTAAAATTATTCATATAACCGGGTATCAAAGTGACGCCCAGCCCCATCCCCACCAGATTCATGGTCACCAGAATATTCGTTGCCACCTGGACGATATTTGGCTGGCTGTTTTCTTGCGCAAACCACGCTTTAACGATCGGCGCAAGCGAACCGGAATACGCTGGATCAGTACTGACGAAATTCACGCCATCCAGTTGCGCGGCAGTGATCTCTTTTTCATGTGCTAAAGGGTGATCAACCGGTAACACCACCACTAATGGTTCGTCAAAAAGCTCCAGATAATCAATCTCCGGGCTATAAACAGGATGGCGCATTAAGCCGACGTCGAGTTCACCACGGCGAATTTTTTCTTCCTGTTCCGTGGTGATTAAACTCACCAGCTCAATTAAGGTGTCTGGCTGTCTGAGACGAAACATCGGTAATACTTTTGGCAGTAAATTCACTTCCGCCGATGGCACAAAGCCAATGGTTAATTGTCTGTCTTCCTGAACAATTTTCCGCGCCCGTAATTTGGCATTTTCCGCTTGTTCGAGGATTGCCAGCGCGTCCTGGAGAAAACATTCTCCCGCCGCCGTCAACGCGACTTTGCGCTTATCCCTCACCAGCAACGGAACACCGACACAGTTTTCAAGATCGCGGATCTGGCTGCTTAACGAAGGCTGTGAGGTATGCAGTTTTTCCGCCGCGCGGGTAAAGTTCAGTGCCTGCGCCACTGCGACGAAATAGCGTAAATGCCGTAGTTCCATCACCTTCCCCTTGTTATCGAAAAAACGTCTCAGCTGGTAGAAATTAACTATTTCACATATCGGCAACCAACCAGCAACATCCTTATAGCACAAAAATAGAAGGTCAATACATCTTATCTTTCAGGATTAAAAAATATGACCACACCCTCAGATTTGAACATTTACCAACTGATTGACACCCAAAACGGTCGGGTCACTCCGCGTATTTATACCGACCCGGACATTTACCAACTGGAGCTTGAGCGCATTTTCGGTCGTTGCTGGCTATTTCTCGCCCACGAAAGCCAGATCCCAAAACCTGGTGATTTCTTTAACACCTACATGGGGGAAGATGCGGTTGTCGTAGTGCGTCAGAAAGACGGCAGCATTAAGGCGTTTCTCAACCAATGCCGCCACCGGGCCATGCGTGTGAGTTATGCAGATTGCGGCAACACTCGCGCCTTTACCTGTCCGTATCACGGCTGGTCTTATGGCATCAACGGCGAGTTGATCGATGTACCGCTGGAACCTCGCGCCTACCCACAAGGGTTGTGTAAATCCCACTGGGGACTAAACGAAGTTCCTTGTGTGGAGAGTTATAAAGGGCTGATTTTTGGCAACTGGGATACCAGCGCACCGGGCCTGCGTGATTACCTTGGTGACATTGCCTGGTATCTGGATGGCATGCTGGATCGTCGCGAAGGCGGCACCGAAATTGTCGGCGGCGTACAAAAGTGGGTGATCAACTGCAACTGGAAATTCCCGGCAGAGCAGTTCGCCAGTGACCAGTATCATGCTCTGTTCAGCCATGCTTCTGCCGTTCAGGTATTAGGGGCGAAAGATGATGGCAGCGATAAGCGTCTCGGTGATGGACAAACCGCCCGCCCGGTGTGGGAAACCGCCAAAGATGCGCTGCAGTTTGGTCAGGACGGTCACGGCAGCGGTTTCTTCTTTACTGAAAAACCGGATGCTAATGTCTGGGTCGATGGCGCGGTTTCCAGCTATTACCGCGAAACCTATGCCGAAGCAGAACAACGTTTAGGTGAAGTTCGCGCCCTGCGCCTGGCGGGTCATAACAATATTTTCCCCACGCTTTCATGGCTCAACGGCACTGCCACGCTCCGCGTCTGGCATCCTCGCGGCCCTGATCAAGTCGAAGTGTGGGCGTTCTGTATTACTGACAAAGCCGCCTCCGATGAAGTTAAAGCCGCTTTTGAAAACAGCGCCACTCGTGCTTTTGGTCCTGCTGGTTTTCTCGAGCAGGATGACTCGGAGAACTGGTGTGAAATCCAGAAATTGCTGAAAGGTCACCGCGCCCGCAACAGCAAACTGTGTCTGGAAATGGGGCTTGGTCAGGAAAAGCGTCGCGACGACGGCATTCCAGGCATTACTAACTATATCTTCTCAGAAACGGCCGCTCGTGGAATGTACCAACGCTGGGCCGATCTTCTGAGTAGCGAAAGCTGGCAGGAAGTGCTCGATAAAACCGCCGCTTACCAGCAGGAGGTGATGAAATGAGTGCGCAAGTTTCACTGGAGTTACATCACCGCATTAGCCAGTTTCTCTTTCACGAAGCCAGTCTGCTGGATGACTGGAGATTTCGAGACTGGCTGGCACAGCTCGACGAAGAGATTCGTTACACCATGCGCACCACGGTTAACGCACAAACGCGCGACCGCCGCAAAGGCGTTCAACCGCCGACAACCTGGATTTTTAATGACACCAAAGACCAGCTGGAACGGCGAATCGCCCGTCTGGAAACCGGCATGGCCTGGGCAGAAGAACCGCCGTCACGCACCCGTCACTTAATCAGCAACTGCCAGGTAAACGAAACCGACATACCAAACGTATTTGCTGTGCGGGTAAATTATCTGCTTTATCGGGCACAAAAAGAGCGCGATGAAACATTCTATGTCGGGACTCGTTTTGACAAAGTTCGCCGTCTGGAAGATGACAACTGGCGCTTGCTGGAACGGGATATCGTCCTGGATCAAGCGGTGATCACTTCCCATAACCTGAGTGTACTGTTCTGATGAATCGAATTTATGCGTGTCCCGTTGCGGATGTGCCGGAGGGTGAGGCTCTCCGGATCGATACCTCGCCCGTCATCGCCTTGTTCAACGTGGGCGGCGAGTTTTATGCCATTAACGATCGTTGCAGCCATGGTAATGCGTCGATGTCAGAAGGGTATCTGGAAGATGACGCCACGGTGGAGTGCCCGCTGCACGCCGCCAGTTTTTGCCTGAAAACGGGGAAAGCATTATGCCTGCCCGCCACCGATCCGCTAACCACTTATCCAGTACACGTTGAAGGTGGTGACATCTTCATCGACTTACCGGAGGCGCAGCCATGAGCGATCTGCATAACGAGTCCATCTTTATTACCGGCGGCGGATCGGGATTAGGCCTGGCGCTGGCCGAGCGATTTATCGAAGAAGGCGCGCAGGTTGCCACGCTGGAACTGTCGGCGGCAAAAGTCGCCAGTCTGCGTCAGCGATTTGGCGAACATATTCTGGCGGTGGAAGGTAACGTGACCTGCTATGCCGATTATCAACGCGCGGTTAATCAGATCCTGACTCGTTCTGGCAAGCTCGATTGTTTTATCGGCAATGCGGGCATCTGGGATCACAATGCCTCACTGGTTAACACTCCCGCAGAGACGCTCGAAACCGGCTTCCACGAGCTGTTTAATGTCAACGTACTCGGTTACCTGCTGGGCGCAAAAGCCTGCGCTCCGGCGTTAATCGCCAGTGAAGGCAGCATGATTTTCACACTGTCAAACGCCGCCTGGTATCCCGGCGGCGGTGGCCCGCTGTACACCGCCAGTAAACATGCCGCAACCGGACTTATTCGCCAACTGGCTTATGAACTGGCACCGAAAGTGCGGGTGAATGGCGTCGGCCCGTGTGGTATGGCCAGCGACCTGCGCGGCCCACAGGCGCTCGGGCAAAGTGAAACCTCGATAATGCAGTCTCTGACGCCGGAGAAAATTGCCGCCATTTTACCGCTGCAATTTTTCCCGCAACCGGCGGATTTTACGGGTCCGTATGTGATGTTGGCATCGCGGCGCAATAATCGCGCATTAAGCGGTGTGATGATCAACGCTGATGCGGGTTTAGCGATTCGCGGCATTCGCCACGTAGCGGCTGGGCTGGATCTTTAAGGAAGTACGATGAAAGAAAAAACGATCATTATTGTCGGGGGCGGGCAAGCGGCGGCAATGGCTGCGGCCTCGCTACGCCAGCAAGGGTTCACCGGTGAGCTGCATCTGTTTTCCGATGAGCAACATCTTCCTTATGAACGCCCCCCGCTCTCGAAATCCATGTTGCTGGAAGATTCCCCACAGTTGCAGTCTGTGTTACCCGCTCACTGGTGGCAGGAAAACAATGTTCATCTGCATTCCGGTGTAACCATCAAAACATTGGGCCGCGACACACGAGAGTTAGTGTTAGCTAACGGCGAAAGCTGGCACTGGGATCAGCTTTTTATAGCAACCGGCGCGGCAGCTCGACCGCTGCCGTTGCTTGATGCACTGGGAGAACGCTGCTTTACCCTGCGCCATGCCGGTGATGCCGCCAGA
This sequence comes from Escherichia sp. WS1265, assembly GCF_046487585.1. NCBI lineage: Bacteria > Pseudomonadati > Pseudomonadota > Gammaproteobacteria > Enterobacterales > Enterobacteriaceae > Escherichia > Escherichia sp. WS1265. The sequence goes on along the minus strand of NZ_JBJQJE010000007.1, from coordinate 53,540 downwards.
CTGCGAGAAGTTCTGCAGCCCGAACGGTCAGTCGTGATTGTCGGTGCCGGAACTATTGGTCTGGAACTGGCTGCCAGCGCCACGCAGCGCGGATGTAAGGTGACAGTGATTGAACTGGCGGCAACCGTCATGGGGCGTAATGCACCACCGCCCGTACAACGCTATCTTTTGCAGCGCCATCAGCAGGCTGGTGTGCACATTCTGCTCAATAATGCCATTGAACATGTGGTCGATGGTGAAAAAGTAGAACTGACGCTGCAAAGTGGCGAAACGCTTCAGGCCGATGTGGTGATTTACGGTATTGGTATCAGCGCCAACGACCAACTGGCTCGCGAGGCCAACCTTGATACTGCCAATGGCATTGTCATTGATGAGGCTTGCCGCACCTGCGATCCCGCGATCTTTGCCGGTGGCGATGTGGCAATCACCCGTCTTGATAATGGTGCACTACACCGCTGCGAAAGCTGGGAAAACGCCAATAACCAGGCGCAAATTGCCGCTTCCGCAATGTTGGGGCTACCGCTTCCGCGACTGCCGCCGCCGTGGTTCTGGAGCGATCAGTACAGTGATAACTTACAGTTTATTGGCGATATGCGTGGTGATGACTGGCTTTGTCGTGGCAACCCGGAAACTCAGAAGGCGATTTGGTTTAATCTGCAAAACGGCGTGCTTATCGGTGCGGTAACGCTGAATCAGGGGCGTGAGATGCGCCCAATCCGCAAATGGATCCAGAGCGGCAAAACGTTTGATGCGAAACTGCTGACAGATGAGCACATCGCGCTTAAATCACTGTAACCAGGATAATTAGCGAATATCTCAACGCCTGGGGCGTGGCGAGGTACCAGAGTGTGTATTACGTTTAAATCACATTATCTTGCAAAGGGATTGGTTATGAACTCACTACGTTATTTTGATTTTGGTGCTGCACGCCCCGTTTTGTTATTAATTGCCCGTATCGCCGTGGTCTTGATTTTCATTATTTTTGGTTTTCCCAAAATGATGGGCTTTGACGGTACGGTCCAATATATGGCCTCGCTGGGCGCGCCAATGCCAATGCTGGCAGCGATTATTGCGGTAGTTATGGAAGTGCCCGCCGCGATATTAATCGTGCTTGGCTTTTTCACCCGTCCGCTGGCGGTGCTGTTTATTTTCTACACGCTGGGTACGGCGGTAATTGGTCACCATTACTGGGATATGACCGGCGATGCGGTTGGGCCAAATATGATTAATTTCTGGAAGAATGTCAGTATCGCTGGCGCATTCCTGCTGTTGGCAATTACCGGGCCGGGGGCAATTTCTCTCGATCGGCGTTAGGAAAGATGCCGGATGCGGCGTGAACGCCTTATCCGGCATTTTATAAATTACAGTAACGCAACCCGCAACGACATCTCTGAAGTTGTTGATTCCCCTGGTGCAAGCGCAATGAGATCACCCCCTTCCGGGCGATGATGGTCATCCGGCGCATGGCTCATCGGTTCCAGACAGAAGAAATCAAACGCATATCCTTTATCAAACGCCGGGTCGGAAACAAAGATGAAATAACATGGTGCAGGTGGCGTCGTTTCCATGATGATGGCATAACCCTCCTGCGGCTGCTCGATGCGGGCCTGACCATTCCATCCGGCAAAGCCATTGTTCACCCACTGGTGCGGCAACGGCGCGAGCTGGCTGAAATCCAGCTCTTGCGGTAGCTGCTCGCAAAACTCACCCGCCAGCCACTGCTCCCGCTCCAGCCAGTAACCGCTCGCCTGCGCCTGAATCCGCGTTTGTGGTGACAACGGAAAATAAGGATGCCAGCCGGTACCAAATGGCAGCGTCTCTGCCCCTTGATTGGTGACAGAGAGCGTCACCGTCAGCGTATCTGCCGTTAAATGAAACGCCTGACTTACCCGATAGTGATAAACACCGCTGCGATGTTCATACACCAGACACAAGCTATCTTCGCTGCGCGAGACACATTGCCACTGCCCCAGCCAGCCGTCGCCGTGCAGATAGTGCGCATCCCACTCAACATTCGGTTGCAGTTGATACTCACTCCCCTGCCAGACAAAACGATTGCCGCTCACCCGGTTTGCAAACGGCACCAGCGGAAAACAAGAGGCGTCGGTTGCCACACCGTTTTTTTTACCGGGACGTAAGAGCGGCGTCGCGTCACGCCAGAAGCCTTCGATGACGCCGCCCCGGTCAGAAACGTCCAGCTTTAGCGGCCCGTGAGATAAGGTATAGATGGTCATCCGCTGACTCCTTAATCCGGGAAGTTAATCACAACTTTCCCGCATTTACCGCTCGCCATCAGCGCATAGGCATCTCCAGCCTGTTCCAGCGTGAAGCGATGGGTAATGGCGTTACGCGGCCACAGTTTCCAGTCCGTTAAATCGTGGGCGCATTTTTCCATATGGAACAGACTGGTCACCCAGGAGCCAATAATCCGCCGTTGATGGTGCATCAGATCGGCGCTGACCTCGAATTCCACTTTTCCGGTTTCACCAATGTAAACCACCCGCCCCCAGTCAGCAGTGGATTGCAGTGCCAGCAAGCGACCTGCGGCATTACCGGAACAATCGAGCGCAACATCCGCGCCACCGTGGGTAAGTTCAGCAATTATCTGCGGCAGACCTTCGGTGGTCGCTAAATAACCGTGATCCATCACCCCTAACTGTTTTGCCATCGCCAGACGTTCCGGCAGCATATCAACGCCGATGATCCGTTTTGCACCGCGACCTTTCGCCAGCATCATCGCCATCATGCCGACCGGCCCCAGACCGACCACCAGCACGTTATCGCTGCCGGAAACTTCGCCGCGCAAAATCCCTTCATAGGCCGTGCCAACGCCGCAACTGATAAACGCACCATCTTCGTAGCTCAGCGCATCCGGCAGGAGGATCAGATCTTTTTCTTCCGCCAGCAGATATTCGGCATGACCGCCGTCACGCTGCCAGCCGTAAGCCGCTTTTCCTTCGCCAGTACAAGAGATAGGAAAGCCGCGACGGCAGTTCGGGCAAAAACCACAGCCAGAAATGTGATACACCAGCACACGGTCGCCCTCTTTAAAATGGCGGCAGCCTTGCCCCATCGCCACAATCTGCCCGCACGGTTCATGACCGTTGATAAATCCCTGGTATAACGGTTTATCGGGTGCCGCTGCCGTGGCACGGTGTTGATGATAGATATAGTGGACATCGCTTCCGCAAATCCCGGAGGATTTCATTTTGATCAGTACCTGGTTAATCCCCGGCGTCGGCACCGCAACTTCCCGCAGATCGACGGTCGAATTTCCTGGTAAATAAGCTGCCAGCATCGTTTTCATAAATCCCTCATTAACAATACGATTAATTTTCATCCCTGCCGCACCCGCGCCAGGGGCGTTAAGGTTTAGCGTTTCGCTTTACTGCTACGCTGAGTCAGCAAGATATTCGCCAGCACCGCCACCACGATGATGACGCCGCGCACCACCTGCTGGAAAAAGGAGTTAATCCCGAGCAGCACCAGACCGTTACCGATTAGCGTAATCACCAGTACGCCAAGCAGCGTACCGAACAACGAGCCGCGACCACCGGAAAGCGCCGTACCGCCAACCACGACCGCGGCGATGACGTCAAACTCCAGACCGTTTGCGGCACCTGCGTTACCGGAACCGAGGCGCGCCGCCAACAAAATGCCGGTCACCGCCGCTAATAATCCCGAAAGGGTAAAGATAAGAATGCGTACCCGACGAACGTTAATACCGCACAACTGTGCTGCAGTGGCATTACCGCCAACAGCAAAAACCGAGCGCCCGAAGGCGGTTTTGCGGCTGATGAACACAAACAGCGCAAACAACACCATCATGATCAGCGCGGATACCGGCACTCCGAGAAATTGTCCACCCAGCCAGTCCAGTACCTCGTTTTCGTCAATCGGCACTGGCAGGGCGTTGGTCATAAACAGCCCCATTCCGCGCAGGGCGCTCCACAGCCCCAGTGTGGCAACGAAACTTGGTACGTTAAACACGCCGCGCAGCACCCCGGCCAGCGTTCCCATCAGCGCGCCTAACAGCAACACCAGCAGACACGCCACCGCCAGCGGAACTTCAAATTGCAGCAAAAATGCCAGGCACACCGAGACAAAAGCCACCATCGGCCCAACGCTGACATCAATTTCACCGGAGATAATAATCAGCGTCATCGCCCAGGCGGCAATCCCAATGGTGGCGGCATCGCGCAGCACGTTCATCTGGTTATTCAATGAGATAAAGCCCGGCGCGTTCAGGGAGAAGACCAGATAAAGAATGGCGATCACCACCAGCAAACCGATCTCATTAATATGGCGACTGACAAATTGTTTGAGCGAGACGCTCTTGCCCTGCGGCAATGGTAATGACGAAGCAGACATCTTCAGGTTCCTCGGTAAAATTCATCAGTGCACAGACAGAATGGCGGACATCAGCTCATCCACATTGACCGGAGCGTGAAACTCCTGCGAGAACGTGCCGTGCTGTAATAACAGGATGCGGTCACACACCAGCGGCAACTCCTCCACTTCACTGGAGATAAACACCACGCTTTTTCCTTCGGCAGCCAGCTCACGGACAATACGGTAAATCTGCTGTTTGGCTTCGATATCGACGCCGCGCGTTGGCTCGTCGAGCAACAAAATCTGGCTGGCGGCATAGACCCAACGACCGATCACCACTTTTTGCTGATTGCCGCCAGAAAGCGTGCCGATGGGCGTTTCGCTACTGGCGGCCTTGACCGTCATCCGCTGCATCACCTCTTCGGTCAGGCGGCGGATGGTGGACCATTGCAGCACACCGTTGGCGCTGATTTTTTGCCGATTGGTCAGCACTGTATTTTCGTCAACGCCCAGCCAGGGAATGATCCCCGCTTCTTTGCGGTTTTCTGGCGTATAGCCAATGCCGCGTTTCAGCATGTCGCCGTAATCGGGGCGCGTGATTTTCTCGCCGTTGATAACAATTTCGCCCTGTTCATACGTCTCCAGCCCAACTATGGCTTTCAACAATTCACTGCGCCCTGCCCCCAGCAGGCCAGCAATGCCGAGTACTTCGCCACGACGGAGCGTAAAGCTGATATCCTCCAGCTTGGGCTTATGGCGTAACGCACGGACTTCCAGCACGGCCTGATCGACAATTTCCTGAGGGGAAACCGGCGCAATATCAACGTGATCGCGCCCGAGCATTAGCAACACAATATGATGCGTGGAGGTGTTTTCGAGCATCACATCGCCCGCCACCTGACCATCGCGCATAACGGTGGCACAGGAGGCAATGCGGCGGATTTCTTCCATCCGGTGGCTGACATAAATCACCGCCACGCCCAGTGCCGACATCTTTTTAACCGCGCTGATCACCAGTTCAACTTCCGCACTGGCAAGCGAACTGGTAGGTTCATCAAGAATGACCACGCGCGGCTCGCCCTTCATCACCCGCGCAATTTCCACCAGTTGCTTTTGCGCCGGGCTTAGCGTTGAAACAAGTTGTTCAGGGCTAACGTCAACGCCCAGCGCCTGTAAGCAACGTTGGGCATCCTGCGCCATTTGCAGGTAATCAATCATGCCGTTGCGGCGGGGCCACTGACCGAGGCAGAGGTTTTCCGCCACCGTCAGTCCCTCCACCAGACTTAACTCCTGATAAACCGCACGAACCCCCAGTTCAGCGGCACGGCGAGTCAGCGTAGCTTCGTCACCTTCCAGTCGCGTCTCGCCAATCCAGATATCACCGCTATCCGGACGTTCGCTACCGGTAAGCATTCGAATGAGGGTCGATTTGCCCGCGCCGTTTTTGCCTAACAGCGCACGAACTTCGCCTTTATTGAGCGTGAAGTTAACGTTATCCAACGCAACGACGCCGGGATAACGCTTATTTCCTGCCACCACTTTTGCTACCGGGACTGCCTCTGTTGCCGTGAACATAGGGACCTCTGCGAATCAGCGATTAGGGCAGACCATCAACGTGCGTTGCCAGCCACTGTTTACCGTCTTCCGTTTTGGTATAGAGATCGATTGGCACCTGAATCACTTTTTCACCGTCGGCTTGTTTATTGATAACCTTCAAAGTTTGCGCGAAAACAGCATTGCCCATTTTCTTACCGGAAATATCCACCACCGCTTTCAGCACCTGATTGTTTTCCAGCTCCTGAGCAATTTCAGTGGTCATATCCGAACCGAAAACAGCAATTTTTCCGGCCTGATTTTGATTACGTACCGCTTTTACCGCGCCGAGTGTCGCACCGCCCGATTCCCCCATAATGGCGTTGAGATCCGACGTGGAGATAATTAGTTTTTCACCAACGGAAATCGCTTTATCTAAAACAGTCCCTTCCTGATTAGCGACAATTTGCGCGCCGGGAACGCGGGCTTTTAATACTTCTTCAAACCCTTTACGTCGTTGCACACAAACTTCAAAGGCTTCGCAATTGATGACGGCAATTTTCGGCTGGTCAATTTTGTTGGCAATAAAATAATCGGCGGCAGCGTTACCCAGTTTTTTACCAAATTCCAGCGGGTCACCAACCAGATATGCCGAGACATATTTATCGACACCCTTTTGATTAATACAGGTGTTGTAGCAAATCACCGGAATACCCGCTTCACTGGCGCGACGAACGGTACGGCTACTGCCATTTTCAGATACTGCCGATAAAATAATGGCATCGACATTACGCGCCACGAGGGTATCTACAAAAGTACTTTCTTTCGAAATATCGCCCTGGGCGTTAGTTTCAATTAACTGTACCTGTACTGAAGAATCTTTTGCCGCATCCTGAACGCCCTGACGCACGCCAGCGTAATATCCCTGGGTATCAAGGTATATTGCACCAATGGTCATTTCTTTATCCACTGCCCTGGCAAATAGAGCGCTACCTAATAGCGTAGCCATTAATAATAGATTACGGGTTGTTCTCATTTTTTTAGGCATAGTGCCTCCTGTAGGGTTTTTATTTACAACGGCTTATTCTAATTATTTTGTGATGAGCGGCAGCGCGTGCCGCTCAAATATTACAGTTAATAAGGTTTAGTGAACGCGGTTAAAAATAAAAGGCATCACGGTGGTGAATAATGCTGCTTTCGGCCAGGCCGGATTAATCGCCGTCAATTCAGCGCGAGCAGATTCATATTGCGCAACCTCCCCGAGTCCCGCGGACGCCAGCATCGCCACCATCAGGCATTTTTCTTTATGCTGCTGTTGTAAATCGCCATACAGCGACAACAGGTCAGGTTGCGAGACGGCAAAGAAATCCGCCTCGATACTGGTTTTCGCCATCTCTTGCGCCCACTGTTTCATTTCACTAAACAGTTGCTGTGCGGTTTGTTGTTCGCCCAGCAGTCGCAGCGCCATTCCTTGCCAGAAGAGATAATCAACCGGCTGATCGTTGTAATAACTGTGGATGTTAATGGTGCGATCGCCGGTCGCCGCCAGACGTAAACAACGCGTCGCTTCAGTTTCATCGCCCTGCGCGTTAGCGCATATTGCCAGCCAGAACCAGATGTCGTTATCAGTTTGCCCCGGTAAACGGCCTTCGCTTAAATTCTCCGGATAATGCAGCGCGGCATGAAGCAGTTCGCTGGCCTGCTGCGGCTCTCTGGCATCAAGATGCTGCCAGGCGCGTAATAACTGGTTGAGGATAAACTGACTGGTGATCTTCCCTTCCCCGCCTTCCCACGGGTGGAATTTGCGCGTGGCGAGAATGTCCGCCGCTTTGTCTGCCTGACCCGTGAGATGCCACAAATTGAGCAGTTCTGCGGTCATGTCGTCGCGTTTCAGCGCAATTTCCAGATTATTTTCCAGACGCGCCAGTCGTTTCTCCGGTGTGGCTCCACTTAACTTATCAAGCAAATCCCGTTCGAAAAGCAGACGTGCATCCTGCGGCGCAAGCTGATAAGCATTATCAAGATAACGCGCGGCCAGCTCATAATCGTGTTGCTTATTCCACGCATGGATCGCTAACCCGCGCCAGCCGTCGGCAAACTCCGGCGACATCTCTACGCAACGTTGCCATAAAGTAATGGCTTTGTTGTAGCTGCGCTTGTTGTAGTAGAAGCAGGCCAGTAAATGACGGGCAAACCAGCACTCTTCAATACTCTCCAGCGCCGCCACTTCTTCCAGCGTATTCGGGAAACGGACAAACTGCGGGAAGACATCAATGGCTTTTGCGACCAGTTCGCCGCGTTCGGCTTTCGGCAGCAAGCTGGCTTGCAGGTAAAGCGGCAGCGTGCGCTGGCAGTCCAGTGCGTTCAGCATCTCTGCCGCCAGGGCAGGCATTCCCCAGTTAATCAGTTGCCCGGCGGTCATCAGGGCGTTAACGTCGCGTCCCTGACACAGACCGCGCCACTGCGCGAGGGCTGATTCGCTACGACCATCGAACCAGTTCAGCCACCACAGAGTGGCGTTCAGCGGATAATCGCGCAGCAGTTTCTCGCGCTGCAAACGCGCGTTGTCCTGACGACCACTTAACACCAGCAGCAGATTATGCAGGCAAAGCACTTCCTGATTGGTTGGGCAGGCGCGAAGACTTTGTTGGCAAAAATCCAGACCAGCATCGAAGTTACCATTACGCGCCGCCAGTCGTGCCAGACCATAATAGCCGCCTGCTTTACTATTGCCGCTCCAGACCGCACGCCAGAAATCCTCTTCGGCTTGTTGATATTGTCCCTGACGTTCGTAAGCACTGGCGCGAATCAAACTGGCCTGTCCGCACTGCGGATTTTTGTTCAGCGCATGTGCGCGTTTCAGCGCCTGAGTGGCATACGCCACCGCTTGCGGGAAATCGGCGCGGTTATATTCCAGCATCGCCAGCGCCAGGTTACAGCGATAATCCAGCGGATCCAGCGCCACGCCGCGCAGGTAGTAATCGAACGGTGAACGGCTGGCGTGATGATATTGCTCCAGATGCTGACCGATAAACCAGGCTTCATCTGTACTGGTAATGTCTTGTGCTGCCAGTGGCGCTTTGGCGACGTCCGGCAACGGCAACTCTTGCGGCTGATGTTCCTGATAACTCAGTACAATATTGCCGTCGGCATCGGAGAGCTCAATGGTCAGCCTTTCAGGATTGATACCGTGCAACACGCCCTGGATGGCGGTCGCAGGCATCAGTGCCACGGCATCATCAAGTAACGCGTTGCATTTGCCGATTTCGCGGATCGCCAGGCGGTATCCGTTCAACGGAGAGATGGCATACAGCCCCCACTCAATCCCCCGCTCACTACGCTGGAGTTTTATCACCGCATCGCGGGAGGCATTTTGCACCATGCCCAGAGAATGATAAGGCAGGAAATACTGCTCGAAACGCTTCTCTTCGTACGCATCAAGCCAGGTAAAATCAGGCTGGTTATCGGCAAAAATACCGGTCATCAGTTCGATATACGGGCCGTTATTGTCGGTCAGACTCTTATCCCACGCCTGGCCAAATTCACTGTGTCCCCAGCTCCACTGTTTTTTACCTGGCGCAATATGGTGGTTGGCAACGTGCAGCAAACCGCCATCTTCATCGTGACACCACGCGCCAACAAAATCGTACTGTGATTTTTCAGCCATATATGAGGTTGGAACAGGCACATTTTTATAGCGAGAAATGTCCACTCCGGCGGAGTAGTCCACTTTGTAGTAAGTGCCGGTGGCGATGGGGAAAGCAGAGACGGCCCGTTTGCCGTGATCAAACACCGCCGTTACATCCGGCGGGAAGACGCTCTGATGCCCTTCCCCCCCTTTCACTGCCGGGTTGGCCCACCACAAGAAATGACGCGGCGTGGCGTTGCCGTTATAGACGCGGCTGGCGATTTCCAGTGCCGCCCGGTCAGGACGCAGGGTGAAACCTGTCATCACCTGTAAACCATGCATCGGCTCCGTTTCGCCTACCCACACCGTCTGTGCGCCGTCTTCATGGGCTTCGAGGGTGAAATCAACGGGCATAAAGGTGGTCGGGCGATGGTGTTGCGGCCAGTTAAACTCAATCCCGCCGGAGATCCACGGTCCCAGCAGCCCCACCAGCGCCGGTTTAATGACTTCATTGTGATAGACAAAATCGCGCTGTTTCACTTTATCCCACGCGCGATGCACCCGACCGCCCAGTTCCGGCAGGATCATCACTTTGATGTAGTCGTTTTCCAGCCACACCGCCTGCCAGGATTTCAGGGTTTTCTGCTCGCTCAGCGTATCGGTCACGCCGTAGGGATAAACCGCGCCGGACGATCCCTGATAAACGCGATTTTCCAGGAACATGGGATGTATATCCTGCGGCCCGGTTTCATAGGTCGGGATCTCAACGCGCTCTTGCCACACTTTTACTGGAGTCATGGTGCCCTCAATATTAACAAGACATACTGAATTAAAAGATTTGTGGCAGTGTATTGAACAATCTGGCAATGTTTTCGCGGAATAATCACGCAATTAACTAAACAAGGTTTAGTGAAGATGAGAGCCTGCATTAATAATCAACAGATTCGCCACCATAACAAATGCGTGATTCTGGAACTGCTGTACCGGCAAAAGCGCGCCAATAAATCAACGCTGGCCCGGCTGGCGCAAATTTCGATTCCGGCAGTCAGTAATATTTTGCAGGAACTGGAAAGCGAAAAACGGGTGGTGAATATCGACGATGAAAGCCAGACGCGCGGACATAGTAGCGGTACATGGCTGATTGCGCCGGAAGGTGACTGGACGCTGTGCCTGAACGTGACGCCCACCAGTATTGAGTGTCAGGTTGCTAATGCTTGTTTAAGTCCGAAAGGTGAATTTGAGTATTTACAGATTGATGCACCGACGCCGCAGGCGCTGCTGTCCGAAATCGAAAAATGCTGGCATCGCCACCGTAAATTGTGGCCGGACCGTACCATCAACCTGGCGCTGGCAATCCACGGTCAGGTTGATCCGGTGACCGGCGTGTCGCAAACCATGCCGCAAGCGCCGTGGACAACGCCGGTTGAGGTAAAGTATCTGCTGGAAGAGAAGCTCGGCATTCGGGTGATGGTCGATAATGACTGCGTGATGCTGGCGCTGGCGGAGAAATGGCAAAATAATTCGCAGGAACGGGATTTCTGCGTGATCAACGTTGATTACGGCATTGGCTCGTCGTTCGTGATTAACGAGCAAATTTATCGCGGCTGTTTGTATGGTAGCGGACAGATTGGTCACACCATCGTTAATCCGGATGGCGTCGTCTGCGACTGTGGACGTTACGGCTGCCTGGAAACCGTCGCCTCGTTAAGTGCATTAAAAAAACAGGCGCGGGTATGGCTAAAATCACAACCGGTTAATACTCAGCTTGATCCTGAAAAACTGACAACAGCGCAGTTAATCGCTGCCTGGCAGAGTGGAGAACCGTGGATCACCAGCTGGGTTGATCGCTCTGCCAATGCCATTGGTTTGAGTCTGTATAACTTCCTCAACATCCTCAATATTAATCAGATTTGGTTGTACGGTCGCAGTTGTGCCTTTGGTGAGCACTGGCTTAATACCATTATTCGCCAGACGGGATTTAACCCGTTCGACCGCGACGAAGGACCGAGCGTGAAAGCGACGAAAATTGGCTTTGGGCAATTAAGCCGCGCACAACAGGTACTGGGAATTGGCTATTTGTATGTTGAGGCGCAGTTACGGCAGATTTGATGGCGCGATAACGTAGAAAGGCTTCCCGAAGGAAGCCTTTTTTCAACAGATTAACCGTTTCGCTTATGCGTAAACCGGGTAACGTGCACAGATGTCGAGAACTTTACCTTTGATGCGCTCGATAACGGCTTCATCATTGATGCTGTCCAGCACGTCACACATCCAGCCAGCCAGTTCTTTCGCTTCTGCTTCTTTGAAGCCGCGACGCGTAATCGCCGGAGTACCCACGCGAATACCGGAGGTCACAAACGGGCTCTTCGGATCGTTCGGTACGCTGTTTTTGTTGACGGTGATGTTAGCACGGCCCAGAGCGGCGTCTGCTTCTTTACCGGTCAGGTTTTTATCAACCAGATCAACCAGGAACAGGTGGTTATCAGTGCCGCCGGAAACCACTTTGTAGCCGCGTTCCAGGAACACTTCTACCATCGCTTTAGCGTTTTTAGCGACCTGCTGCTGGTAAGTTTTGAACTCAGGCTCCATCGCTTCTTTCAGAGCAACCGCTTTACCGGCGATTACGTGCATCAACGGACCGCCCTGACCACCAGGGAAAACGGCAGAGTTCAGTTTTTTGTACAGCTCTTCGCTACCACCTTTCGCCAGGATCAGGCCACCGCGCGGACCCGCCAGGGTTTTGTGAGTGGTGGTAGTAACAACGTGAGCATGAGGAACCGGGTTCGGGTAGACGCCAGCAGCAACCAGGCCCGCAACGTGCGCCATATCAACGAAAAGGTAAGCACCGATGCTGTCAGCGATTTCACGCATTTTCGCCCAGTCCACCACGCCGGAATATGCAGAGAAGCCACCGATAATCATTTTCGGTTTGTGTTCTTTGGCTTGTTTTTCCAGATCGGCGTAGTCGATATGACCGCTAGCATCGATACCGTAAGGAACGATGTTGTACAGTTTACCGGAGAAGTTAACCGGAGAACCGTGAGTCAGGTGACCGCCATGCGCCAGGTTCATACCCAGAACGGTATCACCTGGTTCCAGCAGCGCGGTGTACACCGCAAAGTTAGCCTGGGAGCCGGAGTGCGGCTGGACGTTAGCGTAGTCAGCACCGAACAGTTCTTTCGCACGATCGATCGCCAGTTGTTCAACGATATCAACATACTCGCAACCGCCGTAGTAGCGTTTGCCCGGATAACCTTCAGCATATTTGTTGGTCAGCTGAGAACCCTGCGCCTGCATTACGCGCGGGCTGGTGTAGTTTTCGGAGGCGATCAGTTCGATGTGCTCTTCCTGACGTACTTTTTCCTGCTCCATAGCCTGCCACAGTTCGGCATCATAATCGGCAATGTTCATTTCACGCTTTAACATCCGCATCTCCTGACTCAGCTAACAATAAAATTTTTGGCCTTTATAGGCGGTCCTGTTGGACAACGGCGAACAGTATAACCGAATCATTGTGCGATAACAGGTCTTGACAAAGGAATTTACGCAAACGATTACCTTCAGGCTGCGCAAGGCTTTGGAGAATAAAGAGCTTGCAACCGGAAACGGATTTCTTTTCAGGTTTGTGATGCAAATTTTTCACTTCATCACATTCTTTCTGAAAAACACCAAAGAACCATTTACATTGCAGGGCTATTTTTTATAAGATGCATTTGAGATACATCAATTGAGATGCAAAAAAAGGAAGACCATATGCTTGACGCTCAAACCATCGCTACAGTAAAAGCCACCATCCCTTTACTGGTGGAAACGGGGCCAAAGTTAACCGCCCATTTCTACGACCGTATGTTTACTCATAACCCAGAACTCAAAGAAATTTTTAACATGAGTAACCAGCGCAATGGCGATCAACGTGAAGCCCTGTTTAACGCTATTGCCGCCTACGCCAGTAATATTGAAAACCTGCCTGCGCTGCTGCCAGCGGTAGAAAAAATCGCGCAGAAGCACACCAGCTTCCAGATCAAACCGGAACAGTACAACATTGTCGGTGAACACCTGTTGGCGACGCTGGACGAAATGTTCAGCCCGGGCCAGGAAGTGCTGGACGCGTGGGGTAAAGCCTATGGCGTACTGGCTAATGTATTTATCAATCGCGAGGCGGAAATCTATAACGAAAACGCCAGCAAAGCCGGTGGCTGGGAAGGTACTCGCGATTTCCGCATTGTGGCTAAAACACCGCGCAGCGCGCTTATCACCAGCTTCGAACTGGAGCCGGTCGACGGTGGCGCAGTGGCAGAATACCGTCCGGGGCAATATCTCGGCGTCTGGCTGAAGCCGGAAGGTTTCCCGCATCAGGAAATTCGTCAGTACTCTTTGACTCGCAAACCGGATGGCAAAGGCTATCGTATTGCGGTGAAACGCGAAGAGGGTGGGCAGGTATCCAACTGGCTGCACAATCACGCCAATGTTGGCGATGTCGTGAAACTGGTCGCTCCAGCAGGTGATTTCTTTATGGCTGTCGCAGATGACACACCAGTGACGTTAATCTCTGCCGGTGTCGGTCAAACGCCAATGCTGGCAATGCTCGACACGCTGGCAAAAGCTGGCCACACAGCACAAGTGAACTGGTTCCATGCGGCAGAAAATGGCGATGTTCACGCCTTTGCCGATGAAGTTAAGGAACTGGGGCAAGCACTGCCGCGCTTTACCGCGCACACCTGGTATCGTCAGCCGAGCGAAGCCGATCGCGCTAAAGGTCAGTTTGATAGCGAAGGTCTGATGGATTTGAGCAAACTGGAAGGTGCGTTCAGCGATCCGACAATGCAGTTCTATCTCTGCGGCCCGGTTGGCTTCATGCAGTTTGCCGCGAAACAGTTAGTGGATCTGGGCGTGAAGCAGGAAAACATTCATTACGAATGCTTTGGTCCGCATAAGGTGCTGTGATTTGATGTTGCCGGATGGAAACATCCGGCAACCCTTGACGCGGTTTAAATTGCCGCGTCGTCCTCTTCACCGGTACGGATGCGAATGACCCGTGCCACGTCGAAGACGAAGATTTTACCGTCACCGATTTTGCCGGTTTGCGCCGTGCGAATAATGGTATCAACACAAGTATCGACAATGTCGTCCGGTACGACAATCTCAATTTTCACTTTCGGCAGAAAATCCACCATATACTCCGCGCCGCGGTACAGCTCGGTATGGCCTTTCTGGCGGCCAAAACCTTTCACCTCAGTGACCGTCATGCCGGTAATGCCGACTTCAGCCAGTGCTTCGCGAACATCGTCCAGCTTGAAGGGTTTAATAATCGCATCAATCTTTTTCATGCTATTCCTTGAAAAGGTCGCCTGTCTTTTGATCTGCTAAACGTAACACATAACGCCAATTCATTCCTTGAAATCGTTTGCATCCAGCTCGTGTCGGGAAAGCAGTTTATAAAATTCTGTCCGGTTGCGCCCCGCCATTCTCGCCGCGTGGGTGACGTTGCCTTTGGTAATTTGCAGCAGCTTACGCAAATAGTTGAGTTCAAACTGATTACGTGCCTCAACAAAGGTTGGCAGCGCCGTGTTTTCGCCCTCCAGCGCCTGCTCTACTAATGCATCGCTAATCACCGGAGATGAGGTCAGCGCCACGCACTGTTCAATCACGTTGACCAACTGGCGTACATTACCCGGCCAGCTAGCGGTCATCAGGCGTTTCATCGCATCGGTGGAGAACGCGCGGACAAACGGTTTATGTCGCTCTGCCGCCTGGCGCAACAGGTGATTTGCCAGTAGCGGAATGTCTTCTGTGCGCTCTGCCAGAGCCGGAATTTTCAGGCTGACAACGTTGAGGCGGTAATAGAGATCTTCACGGAATTCCCCGCGCGCCATCGCTTTTGGCAGGTCGCGGTGAGTGGCGGAAATAATCCGCACGTCGATATCAATATCGCGGTTACTGCCCAGCGGGCGCACTTTACGCTCCTGCAACACACGCAGCAGTTTGACCTGCAACGGTGCAGGCATATCGCCAATCTCATCGAGAAATAGCGTACCGCCTTCCGCCGCCTGGAATAAACCTTCGCGATTGCTGACAGCGCCAGTAAACGCGCCACGCGCATGACCAAACAGCTCCGACTCCAGCAATTGCTCGGGCAATGCGCCACAGTTAATAGCAATAAATGGCTTGCTGTTGCGCGGGCTGGCGTTGTGGATAGCCTGGGCGAAAATCTCTTTCCCGGTGCCGCTCTGACCGTTAATCAAAACGCTAACGTCTGATTGCGCCACCAGCCGCGCCTGTTCCAGCAAACGCAGCATCAGCGGGCTGCGGGTGACAATCGCCTCGCGCCAGCGTTCGTCGGTGGCTGGCGCGGATTGTTCCAGCGCATCATCAATTGCCTGATATAGCGCGTCTTTATCGACAGGCTTGGTGAGGAAACTGAACACTCCCTGCTGTGTTGCAGCAACGGCATCGGGAATAGAACCATGTGCGGTAAGAATAATTACCGGCATTCCCGGCTGCACTTTCTGGATTTCAGCAAACAGCTGCATACCATCCATTTCATCCATCCGCAGGTCGCTGATAACTAAATCTACTTTTTCGCGATTCAGTACCCGTAATCCTTCAGCACCACTTTCCGCCGTGACCACGCTGTAGCCTTCGCTGGTCAGGCGCAGGCCAAGCAGTTTCAGCAATCCCGGATCGTCATCGACCAATAATAAATGCGCAGGTTTATGGCTCATCAGGAGTGACCTCATGGGTGGATGGCGCGGGCTTTTCACTCTCGTGCGGCGTATCCGGCGAGAAATTTCCAGCCGGTTTGCGGGTCGAGAGCTGGCGTTCAATATCAGTCAGGTTTTCCAGCTTGCGGGTGGTGAGTTCCAGTTGCTGCTGTAGAACGTGATGTTGCTGGCGCAATGTATCCAGCTCGCTGTCGCTGGATTGCTGGAGTTTGCCGTAGCGTTGGCGCTCTTCCGCCAGTTGCAGTTGCAGCGCCTGACCGTCGCGCCAGAGTTGATACAGAGGGCGAACCTGTGCCGGGATCTCGGTACTTAGCGCATCAATGCGCGCGACCAGCTGGCGGCGCTCATACGGCGTAATTTTGGCGTCGGCGAGCAAAATCCCTTGTTTAAAGGTCTTTTGCCAGCTGCCGTCGTCATATTGGCGAGCTTGCTGACGCGACTGCGCAGGCATTAAACGATCAGCACAATCCATCGCCCGCAGCCAGTAAAGCGGATTGGTTTCGGTTGATTTACCTTGCAGCGCCCAGATGTCGCTACATTCAGTAGAAAGATAGTCAGCCAGTTGATAAACCGGAATTTTTTCTTCTGCTGGCGTATCAATGGCTGGTTTATTGTGACTCTGCACGCAACCCAGCAATGCCAGACATGGCAGCCCTGCCAGCCACAGCCGTCGGGGCAATAATCGTTGAAAAATGTGTCGCATATTCACCAGACTTAATGCCTATCCCAGTGGGCGTAATTGTTGCAGGCAGTTTGGGCACAGACAGCGCGGAGAAACCGGAGCGTACATGTCGTACGTGAGGATTTCGAGCTCCGCCCGGGGCCGAACTGGCAAATAAAATAGCCTAATGGGATAGGCTCTTAACATTATTTCGTGTTTTTCGACGAAGGCAATTCAATGCGGAAGCAAACGTCTTGCCCGCTCTCGTCGACCAGATACAGTTCCCCCTGCATACGGCGAATACAATCCCTGGCAATGCTTAATCCCAGACCGCTGCCCTTCACCGCCCCTTTTCGCTGGTGGCTTCCCTGAAAAAAGGGTTCAAAGATCATGGCGCGTTCCTCTTGCGGAATGGGTGTGCCTGTATTGATGACATCAATATAAACCCGCGCGCCATGTAAACTGCTGCGAAGGCAAATGTTACCGGATTCAGTCCCGTAGTGCACAGCATTGGAGTAAAGATTATCCAGTACGCTCATCAGCAGCATTGGCTCCGCCAGGCAAGCTGTTGCTTGGAGATCGACGTCGGTATGCATCATTTTAGCCCGTGCGGGCAGGCTATGAGCAGAAACTACTGTCTCCAGCAGCGGTGCTAATTCAACATTCTCCAGTTCCACCGCACTGTCCGCCTGTTTACGGTTGTAATCAAGCAGTTGTTCGATCAGTTTTTGCAAATTGCGGCTGCTGCTATCGAGAATGCTCACCACCTCTTTTTGCTCTGGCGTAAGCGGCCCGACAACCTGGTCAGCCAGTAATTCAGTGCCCTCGCGCATACTCGCCAGCGGCGTTTTTAATTCATGAGATAAATGTCTTAAGAATTGATGACGTTGGGATTCCAGCCATGACAGGCGCTCACTTAACCAAAGAATACGTTGCCCAACCGAGCGTAACTCGCTCGGTCCACTGAACGAGACACTATTGCCCAGAGAACGCCCTTCCCCCAGCCGGTTGATCATGCGCTCGATATTTTTCACCGGACCGATAATCATCCTCGTGAAAAGTAGCACCATCACCAGACTCACCAGAAATAGCACCAGCGATTGCCAACCAAAATATTGCCCACGTTCGGCGATTTCACGCTGAAGTTGCTGCCCACGAGAGAACACCACTGTGCGCGTGGCCTGCACCATTTCGGTATTGGCACTGGCAAAGGCTTTAAGACGCGCGGCGGCGGCGGCATCGGGACCACTGTTGTTACACTGAAGTTGAGCCAGATTGTTCAAATCCTGACGTAATGCCTGGTAGAGTTTATCGTCCGGCAGCACGCCTGCGTGGGCATCGAGCATTTCGCTGTAACGCTTGCGCTGGCTTTGATAAACCTTCGCAAGCGTAGGGTCGTCCAGCACGCAATACTGACGGTAACTACGCTCCATCTCCAGCGCCGCGTTGGTCATCGCTTCACTGCGCCGGGCATCAATAAGCGTAGTGCGGTTAACCAGCGCCGCCTGATCGCTAAGCGCATTCAGGCTTTGCCAGGCTTGCCATGCCAGCACCAACAGGGGCAGCAGAATCAGCAAAAATGCCAGCATTACCAGTTGTCGTAATGAGCGGGGAAAAACGGGCCAGCGTTTCAAGGTGTTACTCTCGTCAGACGCGAATAGCCTGATGCTAACCGAGGGAAAGTTCAGATACAACAAAGCCGGGAATTACCCGGCTTTGTTATGGAATAAGGCGGTGCCTAACTCGACGTTTCGCCCGATGGTTGATATAGCTACGCTGATATCAGAAGTTGGACGGCAGGCACCTTGTTGTGCGTCATTCGAATTTTATGTAGCACGTCCCGAAGGGGCTGACATAAGTCGGTGAATGAGCCACTGGTTACTATTATGCAGTAACTGTGCCAATAAAGAAAATAGTTTGGTAACGTACTGATTGTACGCTGTTTTGAAGGGGTTATGGCTTCTTCGCTATTTGGCTGTAAATCAGCCACTGTGTCGCTAAAAAGAGACAACTTAAGATAAACTTATTAGATGATATTAAAATCAATCAGTTAAGTGTCGCCAGAAAGCGACACGGTAAACCACCCATTGTCGTGATTTACAGACACAAAAAAGCTCCCGAAGTTGGGAGCTTATAATAGCGGTTGGTGCTTAATGCCGGATGCGGCGTGAATGCCTCATCCGGCTGCAAAACCAATGGGTTGACGGCTTACCCCAACTGCTTACGCGCATTGCGGAAAATGCGCATCCATGGGCCATCCTCGCCCCAGTTTTCCGGATGCCAGGAGTTGCTGACAGTACGGAAAACACGTTCCGGGTGCGGCATCATAATGGTGACTCGACCACTTTCAGTCGTGACTGCCGTAATACCATTCGGAGAACCGTTCGGGTTAGCTGGGTAGGTTTCAGTGACTTTGCCGAAGTTATCGACATAGCGCAGTGCCACCAGCCCTTTGCTTTCCAGTACCGCCAGATGCGCCGCATCACGCACTTCCACGCGCCCTTCACCATGAGAGACAGCAATCGGCATTTGCGAGCCCACCATCCCCTGCAACAGCAGAGACGGGCTTTGGGTTACTTCAACCAGGCTGAAACGCGCTTCAAAGCGATCGGAGGTATTGCGCACAAAACGTGGCCACAACTCACTACCTGGGATCAGTTCACGCAGATTAGACATCATCTGGCAACCGTTACATACCCCCAGCGCCAGCGTTTGCGGACGGTGGAAGAAGGTTGCAAACTCATCGCGTACACGGTCATTGAACAGGATAGACTTCGCCCAACCTTCACCGGCACCCAGCACATCACCGTAGGAGAAACCACCGCACGCGACCAGGGCGTGGAAATCTTCCAGGCCCGTGCGTCCAGCCAGCAGGTCGCTCATATGCACGTCGATAGCATCAAAGCCCGCACGGTGGAAAGCTGCCGCCATTTCAACATGCGAGTTCACGCCCTGCTCACGCAGCACAGCAACTTTCGGACGTGCGCCAGTGGCAATATACGGTGCTGCCACATCTTCGTTGATATCGAACGACAGTTTTACATTCAGGCCCGGATCGGCGTCGTTTGATTTCGCCTGATGCTCCTGATCGGCACACTCCGGGTTGTCACGCAGGCGCTGCATCTGCCAGGTAGTTTCTGCCCACCAGACACGCAACGTAGTGCGGCTTTCGCTGAATACAGTCTGCCCGTTGGAGGTAATCACAAAACGGTCACCGGAAACCGCCTGCCCTACATAATGGACGCAATCCGCAAGCCCATGCTGTGCCAGTACCGCTTCAACTGCTTCACGGTCAGCGGCACGAACCTGAATCACCGCACCCAGTTCTTCGTTAAACAACGCCGCCAGGCGATCGTCACCCAGAGTGGCGATATCCGCGTCAATGCCGCAATGACCAGCAAAGGCCATTTCCGCCAGCGTTACCAGCAGGCCGCCATCAGAGCGGTCGTGGTACGCGAGCAGCTTACACTGTGCTACCAGCGCCTGAACCGCGTCATAGAAACCTTTCAGTTGCGCGACGTCGCGTACATCTGCCGGTTTGTCGCCAAGCTGACGATAAACCTGCGCCAGCGCCGTTGCGCCCAGCGCGTTATTGCCTTTGCCCAGATCAATCAGCAGTAATGCGTTATCTTCGGTAGAAAGCTGCGGCGTGATGGTGTGACGCACATCTTCCACACGGGCAAATGCAGAAATCACCAGCGACAGCGGCGACGTCATTTCGCGCTCTTCGTTACCTTCCTGCCAGCGGGTTTTCATCGACATAGAGTCTTTACCCACCGGGATCGTCAGGCCCAGCGCCGGACAAAGTTCTTCGCCCACAGCTTTAACGGCTTCATACAGGCCCGCATCTTCACCAGGGTGGCCTGCCGCCGCCATCCAGTTGGCGGAAAGTTTAATGCGTTTGATATCGCCAATCTGTGTTGCGGCAATATTGGTTAACGCTTCACCGACCGCCAGACGGGCAGAGGCGGCGAAATCCAGCAGCGCAACCGGCGCACGCTCGCCAATCGCCATCGCTTCGCCGTAGTAGCTGTCGAGGCTGGCGGTAGTGACCGCGCAGTTAGCGACCGGCACCTGCCACGGACCCACCATCTGATCGCGCGCTACCATGCCGGTTACGCTGCGGTCACCAATGGTCACCAGGAAAGTTTTCTCCGCCACGGTCGGCAGGTGCAGCACGCGTTTCACCGCGTCAGCAATGGTAATCCCTTCACGAACCAGCGCATCACCCTTCGCTTTCAGCGTTTGTACTTCGCGGGTCATCTTCGGCGTTTTACCAAGCAGTACGTCCAGCGGCAGATCGATCGGCTGATTATCAAAATGACGATCGTGCAAAGAAAGATGCAGTTCTTCGGTCGCTGCACCAATCACCGCGTATGGCGCGCGCTCACGCTTACACAGTTCGTCAAACAGCGGTAACTGATCGGCAGCAACCGCCAGCACGTAGCGTTCCTGGGATTCGTTACACCAGATTTCCAGCGGGCTCATGCCCGGTTCGTCGCTCAGGATATCGCGCAGTTCGAATTTACCGCCGCGCCCGCCGTCGCTCACCAGTTCCGGCATGGCGTTAGAAAGACCGCCTGCGCCAACGTCGTGGATAAACAGGATTGGGTTGGCATCACCAAGCTGCCAGCAACGGTCGATCACTTCCTGGCAGCGACGCTCCATCTCCGGGTTGTCGCGCTGTACGGAAGCGAAGTCGAGGTCGGCATCAGACTGACCAGACGCCATGGAAGACGCCGCGCCGCCGCCAAGACCGATGTTCATTGCCGGGCCGCCGAGAACGACCAGCTTCGCACCAACGTTGATCTCGCCTTTTTGTACGTGATCGGCGCGAATATTGCCGATCCCGCCCGCCAGCATGATCGGTTTGTGATAACCGCGCAGCTCTTCGCCGTTGTGGCTGTTCACTTTTTCTTCATAAGTACGGAAGTAGCCGTTCAGTGCCGGACGACCAAATTCGTTGTTAAACGCCGCGCCGCCCAGCGGGCCTTCGGTCATGATGTCCAACGCGGTGACAATGCGCTCAGGCTTACCGAAATCTTCTTCCCACGGTTGTTCGAAGCCAGGAATTCGCAGGTTGGACACGGAGAAACCGACCAGACCAGCTTTCGGCTTCGCGCCGCGCCCGGTGGCACCTTCATCGCGGATTTCACCGCCGGAACCGGTCGCCGCGCCCGGCCACGGAGAAATCGCCGTCGGGTGGTTGTGAGTTTCAACTTTCATCAGGATATGCGCAGGTTCCTGATGGAAATCGTAGCGGCCCGTTTCGTGGTCAGCAAAGTAGCGGCCCACTTCAGAACCTTCCATTACGGCGGCGTTATCTTTATAAGCAGAGAGAACGTGATCCGGCGTGGTTTCGAAGGTGTTTTTGATCATCTTAAACAGCGATTTCGGCTGCTGTTCACCATCGATAACCCAGTCGGCGTTAAAAATTTTGTGGCGGCAGTGCTCGGAGTTCGCCTGGGCAAACATATACAGTTCGATGTCGTTCGGGTTACGACCAAGCTTTGTGAAAGCATCCTGCAAATAGTCAATTTCATCTTCCGCCAGTGCCAGGCCAAGACGCAGGTTAGCGTCGATTAGCGCCTGACGGCCCTGCCCCAGCAAATCAACGCTGGTGACCGGAGTCGGTTGATGGTGTGCAAACAGCTGCTCTGCATCATCTAAAGCAAAAAAGACCGTTTCCATCATGCGGTCGTGCAGTTCAGCGGTAACCTGCTGCCATTGTTCATTGGTCAGCGTACCGGCTTCTATATAGTAAGCCACGCCGCGCTCAAGACGGTTTACCTGTTGCAGCCCGCAGTTATGGGCAATATCGGTCGCTTTCGAAGACCAGGGAGAGATGGTGCCAGGACGCGGGGTCACCAGCAGGAGTTTGCCTTGCGGGGCATGGCTGGCGAGTGCCGGGCCATATTTCAGCAGGCGTTCAAGTTGTGCGTGCTCATCATCGTTTAACGGCGCATTGAGGTCAGCAAAATGGACATACTCGGCGTAAATAGTGTGAACCGGGAGCCTGGCAGCCTGAAAACGTGCCAGCAGTTTGTTGATTCGGAATGCCGACAATGCAGGCGAACCACGCAGAATTTCCATCATAAGTCTCTCGTCTTCTAAGCTTTCGGTGTACCCAAGGGGGGGAAACGGGCGTCATTATAAAGAATCTGATGCGCTGACGAAACCGTTTGCGTGGAAATAAAATCACCATCGCGAATTAGCAACGCGTGCCGCCAATGGCTGTAATAAGTTGCCAACTGGCGCAGGTTTACGCAAAATGCCGCTCATTTATGAGTAAACCTTTCACTATTATTACGTTTTTTCAAGCTGGGACGCGCACGACACAGAGAATTAACTAATTGAAAAAATTAAAGATTAATTATCTGTTCATCGGCATTCTGGCACTGCTGCTCGCGGTCGCTCTCTGGCCATCCATTCCCTGGTTTGGTAAAGCCGACAACCGTATCGCCGCCATTCAAGCGCGGGGAGAGTTGCGTGTGAGCACCATTCATACTCCCCTGACGTATAACGAAATCAACGGGAAACCTTTTGGCCTGGATTACGAACTGGCGAAACAGTTTGCCGATTACCTCGGCGTAAAACTGAAAGTGACCGTGCGGCAGAATATCAGCCAGCTGTTTGACGACCTCGATAATGGTAACGCCGACCTGCTGGCGGCAGGCCTGGTCTATAACAGTGAGCGTGTAAAAAATTATCAGCCTGGCCCTACCTATTATTCCGTGTCACAACAACTGGTTTATAAAGTGGGTCAGTATCGCCCACGTACACTGGGCAACTTGACGGCGGAGCAACTCACCGTTGCACCGGGTCATGTGGTGGTTAACGATCTCCAGACCCTGAAAGAAACAAAATTCCCGGAATTAAGCTGGAAGGTTGACGACAAAAAAGGCTCTGCGGAATTAATGGAAGATGTCATCGAAGGAAAACTCGATTACACCATTGCTGATTCTGTTGCCATTAGCCTGTTTCAGCGCGTTCATCCGGAACTCGCCGTAGCGCTCGATATCACCGATGAACAACCGGTGACCTGGTTTAGCCCGTTAGATGGCGATAATACCCTTTCCGCCGCTCTGCTCGATTTCTTCAACGAAATGAATGAAGACGGTACTCTGGCACGCATTGAAGAGAAATACCTGGGGCATGGCGATGATTTTGATTACGTCGATACGCGCACATTTTTACGCGCCGTCGATGCGGTACTGCCGCAGTTAAAGCCCCTGTTTGAGAAATACGCCGAAGAAATTGACTGGCGTTTGCTGGCCGCTATTGCTTATCAGGAATCGCACTGGGATGCGCAGGCCACTTCACCGACGGGTGTGCGCGGCATGATGATGTTAACCAAAAACACCGCGCAAAGCCTCGGCATTACGGATCGTACCGATGCCGACCAGAGCATCAGCGGCGGCGTGCGTTATTTGCAGGATATGATGAGTAAAGTGCCGGAAAGTGTGCCGGAGAACGAACGGATTTGGTTTGCCCTCGCCGCGTACAATATGGGCTATGCGCATATGCTGGATGCCCGCGCCCTGACGGCAAAAACCAAAGGTAATCCTGACAGTTGGGCTGACGTAAAACAGCGTCTGCCTTTACTTAGCCAGAAACCCTATTACAGCAAGCTGACTTACGGCTACGCTCGTGGGCATGAAGCCTACGCTTATGTCGAAAATATTCGTAAGTATCAGATTAGCCTGGTGGGTTATCTGCAGGAGAAAGAGAAGCAGGCTACAGAAGCGGCGATGCAACTGGCGCAGGATTATCCGGCGGTATCGCCTACGGAGCTGGGCAAAGAGAAATTTCCTTTTCTCTCGTTTCTTTCCCAGTCGTCATCAAACTATTTGACCCACTCTCCCTCTCTGCTGTTTTCCAGGAAAGGGAGTGAAGAGAAACAAAATTAATCCGTCGAGGATTGCGCTTTTTTCTGCGCTTTAATTTCCTGGCGGCGCATGCGAAAGAAGTCACTGAGCAACGCCGCGCACTCATCCGCCAGTATTCCTTCGGTAATTTCCACTCGGTGATTCATACCCGGATGATGCAGCACATCCATTAAAGATCCCGCAGCGCCAGTTTTCGCGTCACGCGCACCAAAGACCACGCGACCAATGCGACTGTGGATCATCGCTCCGGCACACATTACACAGGGTTCAAGCGTGACATACAACGTGGCGTCGATCAGACGATAATTTTGCATCACCAGACCGCCCTGCCGCAGAGCCATGATTTCTGCATGTGCGGTGGGATCATGTCGACCAATCGGACGGTTCCAGCCTTCGCCAATAACACGATTGTTATGCACTAATACCGCGCCGACCGGCACTTCCCGCTCATCCCAGGCACGCTTTGCCAGCGTCAGCGCGTGACGCATCCAGTATTCGTGGCTAAATTCGACTTCAGACAAAAAGAAAACTCCGGTTATAAAAGCGCGGCGCATTATACACGGACGCTATGCTTTACTCTATTCCAGTTGCTGGAGTTCACCGCGCGGGGTTACTCGCCAACGATGCTGACAGAAATAAAGCAGCGGGTTGTCCTGATTACTGTCGCTATAGCCACTGTACAACCGCAGTGGCGTGCCGATTTTACGCTCCAGTTGCGCGACCTTTTCATGTCCCAGACAACGCATCGTCAATACCCAACCACCATAGCCACGCTGAATCTGACTGGCGATAAGATTAATCCGCGGCAGCCAGGGCGTATCGAAATAAACCGCTTCAACCAGCGGCTGCGGAGAGCCGGTAATCAACCAGATATCAGCATCGGAACTTAACAGGTAGGTGGTTAATCGCTCCTGAACCAGCGGAAAGGCTGTAACATTGCCACGAAACCAGCGTACGAAATCGGCCTGTAACGCCTGCAAACGCGCTTCATTGTGACCAAAAGTGCATCCCCACAGAAGCAGACTCATCGGCCAGCGTGCCGCACGACCTTTTATCAATAACGCAATGGCTATGATCGGCAACAACGGCAGGACAAGTAACGCATTCAGCGGTTGGCGACGCAGTAAATAACGCAAAAAACTGCCGAACATATCCTGCTGATGCAATGTTCCATCTAAGTCAAAAAACACCACACGACGCTCGTGAGTTGCCAAACCATACTCCTCTGGACTGAAACATCCTGATTAATTTTCGCTACTACATAGCCTAACAGATAGATCATCACTTTTCCGGCAACAATCGACCGCATCATGGCTAACTGGAATTTTTAATTCATGGTAATTAGCGGCAATGGAATATAAAATTCACTCGCGTTTGTCTCATATTGCCTGTTGTCGCCACTATTTCATCGCGAGGAAAGATATGAACGGCTTACTTCGTATCCGTCAGCGTTACCAGGGGCTTGCCCAGAGTGATAAAAAACTGGCGGATTATCTGCTGCTACAACCTGATACGGCGCGCCATTTAAGCTCTCAGCAACTGGCCAACGAAGCCGGAGTCAGTCAGTCCAGCGTCGTGAAGTTCGCGCAAAAACTCGGCTATAAAGGTTTTCCGGCACTTAAGTTGGCGTTGAGTGAAGCGCTGGCAAGCCAGCCGGAATCTCCCTCCGTGCCCATTCATAACCAAATCCGCGGTGATGATCCGTTACGGCTGGTCGGCGAAAAACTGATTAAAGAAAATACTGCCGCCATGTACGCAACGCTAAACGTTAATAGTGAAGAGAAGTTGCATGAGTGCGTGGCAATGTTGCGCTCTGCGCGGCGGATAATTCTGACCGGTATTGGCGCTTCGGGTCTGGTGGCGCAAAACTTTGCCTGGAAGCTGATGAAGATTGGCTTCAATGCTGCCGCAGTGCGCGATATGCATGCGCTACTCGCAACAGTACAGGCGTCGTCCCCTGACGATCTGTTATTAGCCATTTCCTACACCGGTGTACGACGCGAGTTAAACCTGGCGGCAGATGAGATGCTGCGAGTGGGCGGAAAAGTGCTGGCGATTACCGGCTTTACTCCCAATGCCCTGCAACAGCGCGCTTCTCATTGCCTGTATACCATTGCCGAAGAACAAGCGACAAACAGTGCTTCAATCTCTGCTTGCCACGCGCAGGGAATGTTAACGGATTTGCTGTTCATTGCGCTGATTCAGCAGGATCTGGAACTGGCTCCAGAACGTATTCGTCACAGTGAAGCGCTGGTGAAAAAACTGGTCTGAGTAAAGAATGCGCGTATAATGCCCGCCCGGTTTGTGTTGTTTTGAGAGTTTCCTTATGGCGCTGTTAATCACTAAAAAATGCATCAATTGTGATATGTGTGAACCCGAATGCCCGAATGAGGCGATTTCAATGGGCGATCATATCTATGAGATTAACAGCGATAAGTGTACCGAATGCGTAGGGCACTACGAGACACCAACCTGCCAGAAGGTGTGCCCGATCCCCAATACTATTGTGAAGGATCCGCAACATGTCGAGACGGAAGAACAGTTGTGGGATAAATTTGTGCTGATGCATCACGCGGATAAAATTTAATATTCTACTCTGGATGTAGAGTGTTAATTATTTTATAGAGAAACCTTAACGCTATTATATTTATTTGATTGATGACATTGGCATAATCATTCACTAAGTTAATTTATATAGTATCTGCCCAGACACTTATTTATAGTTATTAAAGGCGCGTCCGACTGGTTCACCGGACGCACCTTAAGTACGTTTCCTTGTGTTATAAGAACAGAAGGATCAGCTGTAAAACAGCAATGATGATTTTGATAACCCGTTTAATCAGGTATCGGCAATCAGTCATTCGTTTTTCCTTAAACAAGGAATGCAGCCGTTCAGATTAGCCCTTACATCACCCCAAAACTGAACGTGCGAGTTATTGGAATCGAGTGCTGCACTCCACATCAGAGCTTTGACGACACCACTCGTTTCAATGGGGGAATTCAGTGGCATGGTGTAAAGCACAGCAAAATTGCCAATAACGAAACCGATTTTAATGTACTTATCAAAAAGCGGTCACGTTAATCTTTTCATCAATGTCGATTTCTTCGTAAAGGCTCGCGTTTTTTATGTCAGAGATTGCAAGTTGCTTGTACAGGAGAACGAAATTGATCCATAATCATTTCTGTTGGAATCGTGTGCTGCACAAAATTAAAGTTGTAAAGTGAAAACCCCCGTTCCTTACCAGTTCGGGGGTTTTACTTTATAAAGAGAACGGTATTTTTTTAACTTTCAATAATTACCGTGGCACAAGCATAGTGGCGTTCATCTGCCAGCGTTACATGCATATTTACAACGCCGAGCTTTTCCGCCAGTTTTAATGCCTCACCCCATAGCCGTAGCCGTGGTTTGCCGAGCTCATCATTGAATACTTCAAATTGATTAAACGCCAGACCATTGCGGATCCCGGTGCCAAACGCTTTTGCCGCCGCTTCTTTCACAGCAAAACGCTTCGCCAGAAAACGCACCGGCTGGTGGTGCGTTTTCCAGATTGCCCATTCGTTATCGCTTAATACGCGGCGTGCCAGGCGCTCACCGGATCGGGCGATCACCGCTTCTATGCGAGCGATCTCCACAATATCCGTACCTAAACCTAATATTGCCATTAGCCACGCGCTTCCAGCATCAGACGCTTCATTTCTGCCACCGCATCTTTCAGTCCGGTCATCACTGCACGACCAATAATGGCATGACCGATATTCAGTTCATGCATCTCAGGGATGGCGGCAATAGCTTTCACGTTGTGATAGGTCAGACCGTGACCAGCGTTAACTTTCAGACCGAGACTAGCGGCAAAGGTCGCGGCTTTGGCGATACGCGCCAGCTCTTGCGCCTGTTCGGCGTCAGTTTTAGCATCAGCATAGCAACCTGTGTGGATCTCGATAAACGGTGCGCCAACCTCTGCCGCAGCTTTGATCTGCTCTTCATCGGCGTCGATAAAGAGAGAAACCTGGATCCCGGCATCTGCCAGACGTTTGCAGGCATCGCGCATTTTTTCACGCTGCCCTGCGACGTCCAGGCCGCCTTCGGTTGTTACTTCCTGACGCTTTTCAGGTACCAGGCAGCAAAAATGCGGCTTTGTTTCAACGGCGATCGCCAGCATCTCTTCGGTCACCGCCATCTCCAGATTCATGCGGGTATCCAGCGTCTGACGCAGGATGCGCACATCACGGTCAGTAATGTGGCGGCGATCTTCACGTAAATGCACGGTAATGCCGTCCGCTCCCGCCTGCTCAGCAATAAACGCCGCCTGCACCGGATCCGGGTAAGCAGTACCGCGTGCGTTACGCAGCGTTGCAATATGGTCAATGTTGACGCCTAACAGTAATTCAGCCATGACAATCCTCATCATTCATAATGTGTTTTCACCGTTCGCTTAGGCATAAACTGCCGGAACAGTTCCCTGCTCTTTAATGGTTTACCGCCAAGATACGGCTTAAGCGCCATGCGGGTAAAGCGTTTCGCGGCGCGCAGTGTGTCTGCGTCAGGAAATTCCCGCGCGTTTAACGCTTTTAACTGCCTTCCGGTGAATGTTTTATTGTCGATAACGACGCTTGCGATAAACCCTTTTTCTTCGCGATAACGATACGTCATGGTGTCATCTACCGGCTCGCCGCTACCCGCACAATGGGTAAAATTGACGCCATAGCCCAGATGCCCGAGCAGTGCCAGTTCAAAGCGGCGCAGCGCGGGTTCTGGCGTACCAGTGACCCCGGCAAGAGACTGAATGCAGTGCAAGTAATCGAAAAAGAGTTCAGAGAAGCGCGTCTCGTATTCCAGTACGCGGGAGAGAAGTTCGTTGATGTACAGACCGCTGTAAAGCGTGATACCGCTTAATGGCAGCGCCAGCGAGACGGCTTCAGCACTGCGCAGCGTTTTGACTTCGCCACGCCCGCCGAAACGTAGCAAGAGAGGGGTGAAAGGCTGTAATGCACCTTTCAGAGTAGAGCGTTTAGAGCGTGCGCCTTTGGCAACCAGACGCACGCGACCCGATTCCTCCGTGAAGACGTCCAGCATCAGGCTGGTTTCGCTCCACGGGCGACTATGCAGGACAAATGCGCGCTGCCAGCCTTCCATCGGAGTTACTCTTAAAGATCGTCAACGTAACCGAGACTGCGCAGTGCGCGTTCGTCGTCGGCCCAACCGGATTTCACTTTTACCCACAGCTCAAGGTGAACAGGCGCTTCGAACATTTCCTGCATGTCTTTACGCGCTTCAATCCCGATGGTTTTGATCTTGGCCCCTTTGTTGCCAATAACCATCTTCTTCTGCCCTTCACGCTCAACGAGAATCAAACCGTTGATGTCATAACCGCCGCGTTCGTTAGAGACGAAACGTTCGATCTCCACGGTCACGGAGTACGGCAGTTCAGCGCCGAGGAAACGCATCAGTTTTTCGCGGATGATTTCAGACGCCATAAAACGCTGTGAGCGATCGGTGATGTAATCTTCCGGGAAGTGATGAGTCGCTTCAGGCAGATGCTTACGCACGATTGCCGCAATAGTATCAACATTCAACCCGGTTTCGGCAGAGATCGGCACGATATCGAGGAAGTTCATCTGGCTTGCCAGGAACTGTAAGTGTGGCAGCAGATCGGCTTTTTCCTGCACGTTATCCACTTTGTTCACCGCGAGGATTACCGGCGCTTTGCCATCGCGCAGTTTGTTGAGCACCATTTCATCGTCCGGCGTCCAGCGGGTGCCTTCTACGACAAAAATCACCAGCTCAACGTCGCCGATAGAGCTGCTCGCCGCTTTGTTCATCAGGCGGTTAATGGCGCGTTTTTCTTCCATATGCAGGCCAGGGGTATCAACGTAGATCGCCTGATACGCGCCTTCAGTATGGATCCCCACAATGCGGTGACGAGTTGTTTGCGCCTTGCGGGAGGTGATGGAGATCTTCTGCCCCAGCAGTTTGTTCAATAATGTGGATTTGCCAACGTTCGGACGTCCGACGATAGCAATAAATCCGCAGTAACTTTTATTGATGCTCATTCCAGCTCCAGTTTTTTCAACGCCTGTTCGGCGGCAGCCTGCTCAGCCTTACGACGGCTTGAACCTGTGCCAACCACCGGTTCACTCAGGCCGCTGACCTGGCAGTGGATAGTAAATTCCTGATCGTGCGCTTCGCCACGTACCTGGACGACCAGATAAGTCGGCAGCGGCAGATGGCGACCCTGCAAATATTCTTGCAAGCGCGTTTTCGGATCTTTTTGTTTATCGCCTGGGCTAATTTCGTCCAAACGAGTTTGATACCAGTTGAGGATTAATTTCTCGACGGTTTGAATATCACTGTCGAGGAATACGCCACCAATTAATGCTTCGACGGTGTCGGCGAGAATTGACTCACGACGAAATCCACCGCTTTTAAGTTCACCTGGCCCTAAACGTAAGCACTCGCCTAACTCAAATTCGCGCGCCAGTTCCGCCAGCGTATTGCCACGGACCAGCGTGGCGCGCATCCGGCTCATATCGCCTTCATCCACACGAGGGAAACGGTGATAAAGCGCATTGGCGATAACGTAGCTCAGAATAGAGTCGCCTAAAAATTCTAAACGCTCGTTATGTTTGCTGCTGGCACTACGATGGGTTAATGCCTGCTGCAACAGTTCCTGATGATTAAAAGTGTAGCCCAGCTTCCGTTGAAGCCGATTAATTACGATGGGGTTCATGCGATACCAATAAATAAATGCGTCAACAATTCAGCACACGAAACAGACCTGATATACATGGCTCTGCTAACTGCTTCGCTGCAGTTTCAGTTTACCGGTATATGGGGACCAACGCTGTTTCGTGTGCCGTGGCAACCTGGAGGTGCCAACCTTAAACTTCGGGGGAATATTCTATACACAACGACGGGGGATGTCGTTAGCAACGGGAGATTTATCTCATAAATAATTCACGTTGTCGCCATAACGGCGACAACGTGAACGAAGATGGGCTATTAATGGATGCCGCCAATGCGACTTAAGCGCACACCTGTCGGCCATTCGCCTTCTTGCTTATCGAAGCTCATCCAGATAGCCGTTGCCCGACCGACCAGATTCGCTTCCGGCACAAAGCCCCAGTAACGGCTGTCCGCGCTGTTGTCGCGGTTGTCACCCATCATGAAGTATTGTCCCGGAGGAACAATCCAGGTTGCCAGTTGTTGCCCTGGCTGCTGGTAATACATCCCCACCTGATCCTGCGCAATCGGCACTGTCAGAATGCGGTGCGTCACATCACCCAGTGTCTCTTTACGCTCGGAAAGACGAATTCCATTTTCTTTGGTTTCGTTTTTCGGCACTTCAAAGAATCCGCTGGTCGCTTCCCCACCATTACGGCGTGAGAAGGTCTGAACGAAATCGCTCGGTTCCACGTTTGAGTAGGTGACCGGCAGCGCGTTTTCACACGCCTGGCCGGAACTGCATCCCGGTTGAATCGTCAGCTCTTTTGAGACCGGATCGTAAGTGACTTTATCGCCCGGTAAACCCACCGCGCGCTTGATGTAATCAAGCTTTGGATCTTCCGGATATTTAAAGACCACGATATCGCCGCGTTTCGGATGACCGGTTTCGATCAGCGTTTTCTGGTAGATAGGATCTTTAATGCCATAAGCAAACTTCTCTACCAGAATAAAATCACCGATTAACAGAGTCGGCATCATCGAACCTGACGGGATCTGGAACGGTTCATAAATAAACGAACGCACAATCAATACGATAGCCAGCACCGGAAAAACAGAAGCACCGGTTTCCAGCCAGCCAGGCTTCGGCGCAACTTTCTTCAGCGTTGCTTTATCCAGTGAGTCACCGGCAGCCGCCTGCGCCGCTGCCTGACGTTCCCGCCGTTTAGGTGCGAAAAAGAATTTATCCACGCACCATAAAATGCCCGTCACCAGTGTGGCAATCACCAGAATCAGGGCAAACATATTCGCCATGCCAACTCCTAAGGGTTATTTGTTGTCTTTGCCGACGTGCAGAATGGCGAGGAACGCTTCCTGCGGCAGCTCGACGTTACCGATCTGCTTCATGCGTTTCTTACCTTCTTTCTGCTTCTGCAGCAGCTTTTTCTTACGGCTGATATCGCCGCCATAACATTTAGCCAGTACGTTTTTACGCAGCTGTTTCACGGTGGAGCGCGCAATGATGTGCGTACCAATCGCTGCCTGAATAGCGATATCAAACTGCTGGCGTGGGATTAGATCTTTCATCTTCTCCACCAGCTCGCGACCGCGGTTTTGCGAATTATCACGGTGGGTGATCAACGCCAGCGCATCAACACGTTCACCGTTGATTAATACGTCTACACGTACCATGTCGGACGCCTGGAAGCGTTTGAAGTTGTAATCCAGAGACGCATAACCACGCGAGGTAGATTTCAGGCGATCGAAGAAATCGAGCACCACTTCCGCCATCGGGATCTCGTACGTCAGCGCCACCTGATTACCGTGGTAAACCATATTGGTCTGCACGCCGCGTTTTTCTACGCACAGCGTAATAACGTTGCCGAGATATGCCTGCGGCAGCAGCATGTGACATTCTGCAATCGGCTCGCGCAGTTCGTAGATGTTATTTACCGCTGGCAGCTTGGATGGGCTGTCGACGTAGATAACTTCTCTTGACGTGGTTTCAACTTCATACACTACGGTCGGCGCAGTGGTAATCAGATCCAGATCGTATTCACGTTCCAGGCGTTCCTGGATGATCTCCATGTGCAGCAGACCGAGGAAGCCGCAGCGGAAACCAAAGCCCAGCGCGCTTGAGCTTTCCGGCTCATAGAACAGTGAGGCATCGTTCAGGCTGAGTTTACCCAGCGCGTCACGGAAGGCTTCATAGTCGTCGGAACTTACCGGGAACAGACCGGCGTATACCTGCGGTTTGACTTTCTTAAAGCCAGGCAGCGCCTTTTCTGCCGGATTACGCGCCAGCGTTAAGGTATCGCCTACTGGAGCGCCGTGGATATCTTTAATCGCACATACCAGCCAGCCTACTTCGCCGCATTTCAGTTCAGTACGGTCAACCTGTTTCGGCGTGAAGATGCCCAGACGGTCGGCGTTATAGGTCTGCCCGGTACTCATGACTTTCACTTTATCGCCCTTACGCAGGGTGCCGTTTTTAATACGGATAAGTGAAACAACGCCCAGGTAGTTGTCGAACCAGGAGTCGATAATGAGTGCCTGCAACGGGCCTTCCGGATCGCCTTCCGGCGGCGGAATGTCGCGCACCAGACGTTCGAGAACGTCCTGTACGCCAACGCCGGTTTTCGCTGAACAGCGCACCGCGTCAGTGGCGTCAATGCCGACGATATCTTCAATTTCTTCCGCCACGCGTTCAGGATCGGCTGCCGGCAGGTCAATCTTGTTCAGTACCGGCACCACTTCGAGATCCATTTCCATGGCGGTGTAGCAGTTTGCCAGGGTTTGCGCTTCTACGCCCTGCCCGGCGTCGACCACCAGCAATGCACCTTCACAGGCAGCCAGCGAACGGGAAACTTCATAGGAGAAGTCTACGTGGCCCGGGGTGTCGATAAAGTTAAGCTGATAGGTTTCGCCGTCAGACGCTTTGTAGTCCAGCGTCACGCTTTGCGCTTTGATGGTAATGCCACGCTCACGCTCAAGCTCCATGGAATCGAGAACCTGCGCCTCCATTTCACGGTCAGACAGGCCACCGCAGATCTGGATAATACGGTCAGACAGCGTCGATTTACCGTGGTCAATGTGAGCTATGATCGAAAAGTTACGTATATTCTTCATAAAGTATGATTATTGTGCCTTAATGCCCGGTTAACCAGGCTTTTAGAAGTCGCTGTTCTGAGCTTAACGTCTGTATTAATAGAAACGCCGCATTCTACACTACAACATTGAGGCGAGGAAATGTTCATACCGTATGGATTGTGGTATCTGGAAACGTCCTCGCATTTGTTATGCAAAATGCAACAAAGCCAGTGAAATCACTGGCTCGCGTCTTCCGAAGATGTTTCAAATCGCACAAGGCCAGGCGGCAATGCCACGCTTAAGATGATCGGTTGCCATTCTGCCCGGGCAGCAAACTTACGCGAATAGCCGCGCGCAATCAGGAACCCGCCAATACCGCCGAGGATCGCACCACATAATGCTGCGACGTCAGAAGCAAAGAGTAGCTGAAATAGCGAAGCGATGAGGAATAATCCCACCAGCGGCGACATATAAACCAGTAATGCGGAGCTAAGCAGGCTGCCTTCGGCGATCCCCAATTCCACTTTTTGCCCCGGCACTAACGGTTCATCACAGGGTACGACAATGGTATGCGTGGTTTGCGGGCCAAGTTTATTCAACACGCGGCTACCGCAACCGGCACGTGAAGCGCAGCTGCTGCATGAGGCTTTAACATCACAACTAACCAGCGCCTGCCCGTTTTCCCAGGAGACGACGGTAGCCCACTCTTTGATCATTGCGCTGCCCCGAACTTAATATTCTCGGCAATGCGTTTCGCCGTTTGCGGCGGCAGTTCACCGACAATGGTGATTTCGGCGTTATCACGTACGCTTGTACTGACGGTTCTGCGCCCGGTGCGCAACATCTGATCGGTGCTCGATGGCGTAGCGCGGTTAACGTTTACCGAGAAGCTGAATAATCCGTCGGAATAGAGACGTGATTCGATAGGCATGTTGTCCATCGTCGGTAGCGGACGTCGACTACTGGAAACTTCGCTAAAACCCTGTGGCAACCAGGTTGGCGTCCAGCTGAATTTAGCTTTTTCACCTACAGGAACAGAAAGCAACGGCGGCAAATTTGCCTTCGCCAGCGTCTGCATACTGCTGCCGATATCCTGATTGACATTAAAAGCAATCACGCGAAATTGTTCCAGCGTTTCACCATCGCGATCAAGGAGATCAACCCGCATCGGTAATTTCGATTCGGTGTCCATCCACACGATGTAGCTGTAGCGTGTACCATCTCGGGCAACCACACGAATGACTTCGCAAAGACGATCAGCAATACGCGTGCGCCCGACGGAGATAAAGTCGTAGTAAGGAGAAAGGCGTTTGAAATCGGTATAGATGAGCGATGGTAGAGAATCAACAATGTAATCGCCATTAAGCGTGAACGGTTCAAGTCCCGGTTCAAAATAGCTGATTTCATTGCCGCGCTGTACCACTTCCCGGCGCGGGCCATCCATTTGCAACAATTGTGCAAGAGGACGGTTATCGAGGCGTGCATGTCGATAACGCAGAGACTCAACACCCTGTTTATTGATGCTGATGAATGACAGCTCGTAATTCAGTGACTGACTGGCCAGGTTCATCTGCTGTAATAACGCCCCGGACGCGGGAGTGGCCGAGGCGTTAGCAGAGAATAACAGGCTACCTGTCACTAATGACATGGCAAACCAAAGTTGCTTCATTACTGCGATTGCGTTCCTAAAGTTTGAATTCCTGGCACCTGTACAGCGGCTTGCTGGGTTTGCGCCTGCTCAAACTGAAGCTGTTCAGAGTGGAGTCGGCGTTGCAGTTCGTAATCCTGCAACATTGCATTAATGCGACGACGTTGCTCCTGTACCTGCTGCTGTTGACCATTGTTTGCGGTCGCTTCAGAAGGTACTCCCAGGCTTACCGGGCTGGCTTTACCCATCATCGGCAGTGTATTAAATACCGGCGTTTCGGGCTGCTGGGACGTTTCAGATTGTCCATTATAGTGCTGGACGCCAACGATAACTGCAAGCGATACGCATGCGGCTACGCCCATTTGGGTAAGCTGTGCCGCCCACGGACGTACTTTCTGCCAGAATGGCATTTTCTGCCATTGATGCGGCGCAGGCTGGGCTTCCGGGATCAATGTCGCCGGTTGACGTACTGGCTCTTCTTCAATGGCGGCCATCACGCGTGAAGAGATATCGAAATGGAGCACCTCGGGAGTATCACCCCGCATTGAGTCACGGATTAAGTGATAGCTTTCCCAGGTTTTCTGCATTTCTGGGTTATGAGCCAGTTCGTTAAGCAGCTCACTATCCAGCGTTTCGCCATCCATTAAAGCGGAAAGTTGTTCTTTCTGCATGCCTAATACCCTTATCCAGTATCCCGCTATCGTCAACGCCTGATAAGCGGTTGAACTTTGTTATCAATAGCTTCCCTCGCTCGGAAGATACGTGAACGCACCGTACCTACCGGACAATCCATGATAGCGGCTATCTCTTCATAGCTCAGGCCATCCAGCTCCCGCAAGGTTATTGCCATGCGTAAATCTTCCGGGAGGGACTCAATAGTTCGGAAAACTATCTGTCTCAGTTCTTCTGACAACATTAAGTTCTCAGGGTTCGAAATTTCTTTCAACGCGCCGCCACTTTCGAAGTTTTCAGCTTCAATGGCATCCACATCACTGGAAGGTGGACGACGCCCCTGAGCAACCAGGTAATTTTTCGCTGTATTTACAGCAATCCGATACAGCCATGTATAAAAAGCGCTATCTCCCCGGAACGAATCCAGCGCACGATAGGCTTTAATAAAAGCTTCTTGTACCACATCGGGAACATCACCCGACGGCACATAGCGGGAAACCAGACTCGCCACTTTATGCTGATAGCGCACTACCAGTAAGTTAAAGGCTTTCTGATCTCCCTTCTGGACCCGTTCAACCAGGACCTGGTCCGTTAACTGCTCGCTCATCCGAGGTAAAGTCTCCCCAAACCAAATTTCCACGCGCTATCGAAACGCCACTCCATTAGCTGCAATTTGAGCAAGCAAAGGGTTAGAGTGTCTCGTTTTTGTAAAGTTCCGTAACGCATCTGTTTTTGTTTGTCATGCTGTAGACGGATCATTATCTATCATTATAAGTCTACAGAATCTGAACATCGCATTATCTGTGTAGAAATGCCCATTTAACTGCCTGAAGAGTAACCCAACGGCCTTTTTATTTCACCACCTAATCCTCCACCAGCCAGTAACTTCTCTTTTTCTCGCCGCCCTGAGTCAGCGTGTTTAGCCACTGTAACAAATATTAAAATAGCAGGTGTTTATTCGCACAACATGATGCTATGCTGACCAAATCGTGTTTAGTAAATTAAACAAAGAAAATGAATACTCTCCCTGAACATTCATGTGACGTGTTGATTATCGGTAGCGGCGCAGCCGGACTTTCACTGGCGCTGCGCCTGGCTGATCAGCATCAGGTCATCGTTCTAAGTAAAGGCCCGGTAACGGAAGGTTCAACATTTTATGCCCAGGGCGGTATTGCCGCCGTGTTTGATGAAACTGACAGCATTGACTCGCATGTGGAAGACACATTGATTGCCGGGGGTGGTATTTGCGATCGCCATGCAGTTGAATTTGTCGCCAGCAATGCACGATCCTGTGTGCAATGGCTAATCGACCAGGGGGTGTTGTTTGATACCCACATTCAGCCAAATGGCGCAGAAAGCTACCATCTGACCCGTGAAGGTGGACATAGTCACCGTCGTATTCTTCATGCCGCCGACGCCACCGGTAGAGAAGTAGAAACCACGCTGGTGAGCAAGGCGCAGAACCATCCGAATATTTGCGTGCTGGAGCGCAGCAACGCGGTTGATCTAATTGTCTCTGACAAAATTGGCCTGCCGGGCACGCGACGAGTTGTAGGCGCGTGGGTATGGAACCGAAATAAAGAAACGGTTGAAACCTGCCACGCAAAAGCGGTGGTGCTGGCAACCGGCGGTGCGTCGAAGGTTTATCAGTACACCACCAATCCGGATATTTCTTCTGGCGATGGCATTGCTATGGCGTGGCGCGCAGGCTGCCGGGTTGCCAATCTCGAATTTAATCAGTTCCACCCTACCGCGCTGTATCACCCACAGGCACGAAATTTCCTGTTAACGGAAGCACTGCGCGGCGAAGGTGCTTATCTCAAGCGCCCGG
Organism: Escherichia sp. WS1265; assembly: GCF_046487585.1. Taxonomy (NCBI): domain Bacteria; kingdom Pseudomonadati; phylum Pseudomonadota; class Gammaproteobacteria; order Enterobacterales; family Enterobacteriaceae; genus Escherichia; species Escherichia sp. WS1265. Next base: position 14,873 of record NZ_JBJQJE010000007.1, on the reverse strand, counting down.
ATGGCACGCGTTTTATGCCCGATTTCGATGAGCGCGGCGAACTGGCCCCGCGCGATATTGTCGCCCGCGCTATTGATCATGAAATGAAACGCCTCGGTGCGGATTGTATGTATCTCGACATCAGCCATAAGCCTGCCGATTTTATTCGCCAGCATTTCCCGATGATCTATGAAAAGCTGCTCGGGCTGGGGATTGATCTCACACAAGAACCGGTACCGATTGTGCCTGCTGCACACTATACCTGCGGTGGTGTAATGGTTGATGATCATGGGCGTACGGACGTCGAGGGCTTGTATGCCATTGGCGAGGTGAGTTATACCGGCTTACACGGCGCTAACCGCATGGCCTCGAATTCATTGCTGGAGTGTCTGGTCTATGGCTGGTCGGCGGCAGAAGATATCACCAGACGTATGCCTTATGCCCACGGCGTCAGTACGTTACCACCGTGGGATGAAAGCCGCGTTGAGAACCCTGACGAACGGGTAGTAATTCAGCATAACTGGCACGAGCTACGCCTGTTTATGTGGGATTACGTCGGCATTGTGCGCACAACGAAGCGCCTTGAACGCGCCCTGCGGCGGATAACCATGCTCCAACAAGAAATAGACGAATATTACGCCCATTTCCGCGTCTCAAATAATTTGCTGGAGCTGCGTAATCTGGTACAGGTTGCCGAGTTGATTGTTCGCTGTGCGATGATGCGCAAAGAGAGCCGCGGCCTGCATTTTACGCTGGATTACCCGCAGCTACTCACGCATTCCGGTCCATCGATCCTTTCCCCCAGCAATCATTACATAAACAGATAAAAAGCCTGGGTCAGCGCCGTATACGCTTCGGAATAGTTCTGGTCTGGCCCACGAATGACTAAGCGATCGCTAAAGCATTCTCCCGCCTGCGGGGAGAATGCCAGCAGCACCCGATGCGGCAGTCGCGCTTCGTTTTCCGCCACATCCGTCCGCAAACGTAAATGCCAGCCCATACTTAATGCCAGTTCAGTAAAACCATTACCAATCTGCTCTGGCAGCACCACGCAGAAAAATCCCTCTTCGGTAATGCACTCCGCCGCACAGGTCAGCAACGATGGGTGATCAAGCGTAGTGGTATAGCGAGCCTGTTCCCGTTGAGGTGTCGAGCACTCTACTCCCTGCTGATAGTAAGGTGGGTTACTGATGATTAAATCGAAGCGTACTGTCTGCTGTGTGATCCACTGCTGAATATCCGCCGTATGGACGTTAATCCGCTCTGCCCACGGGGACTGGTTGATATTTTCCTGCGCCTGCGCGGCAGCTTCACTTTCCAGTTCAACTGCATCAATCATTACGCTGTCATCGGTTCGCTGCGCCAGCATTAATGCCAGCAACCCGCTACCCGCGCCGATATCAAGGCAACGTTTTACCCCAGCCACCGGTGCCCATGCGCCCAGCAAAATGCCATCCGTTCCCACTTTCATCGCACAACGATCGTGAGCAACAAAAAACTGTTTAAAAGTAAATCCATTACGACGAAGCACGGATGTAGACTGTGACATGAAAATAAAACCTTGCAGGAAAAACGGCGATAGCACCGGGTGAGAACAATACCCGAGAAGCGATATCCATACAAACAGATGAAGATTGCAGCCGTAACGTCTATAATCAGCGCCCCACACAGAGGTAGAACATGACTGTAACGACTTTTTCCGAACTTGAACTCGACGAAAGCCTGCTGGAAGCCCTCCAGGATAAAGGTTTCACTCGCCCGACCGCCATTCAGGCTGCCGCCATTCCGCCTGCGCTCGATGGCCGTGATGTACTCGGTTCTGCGCCGACAGGCACCGGTAAAACGGCGGCGTATCTGCTGCCAGCGTTGCAGCACCTGCTCGATTTCCCACGTAAGAAATCCGGTCCGCCGCGTATTTTGATCCTCACCCCAACTCGCGAGCTGGCGATGCAGGTGGCCGATCATGCCCGCGAACTGGCGAAACATACGCATCTGGATATCGCCACCATCACCGGCGGCGTAGCCTATATGAACCACGCGGAAGTGTTCAGCGAAAATCAGGACATCGTGGTCGCCACGACCGGACGTTTGCTGCAATACATAAAAGAAGAGAACTTCGATTGCCGCGCGGTTGAAACGCTGATCCTCGACGAAGCAGACCGTATGCTGGATATGGGCTTCGCTCAGGATATCGAACATATTGCTGGCGAAACGCGCTGGCGTAAACAGACCCTGCTCTTTTCCGCAACGCTGGAAGGCGATGCGATTCAGGACTTTGCCGAGCGTCTGCTGGAAGATCCGGTGGAGGTTTCTGCCAATCCGTCCACCCGTGAGCGCAAAAAAATTCATCAGTGGTATTACCGCGCCGATGACCTGGAACATAAAACCGCATTGCTGGTGCATCTGTTAAAACAGCCGGAAGCGACCCGCTCAATTGTGTTTGTGCGTAAGCGTGAGCGTGTGCATGAGCTGGCAAACTGGCTGCGCGAAGCGGGCATCAACAACTGCTATCTCGAAGGTGAGATGGTACAGGGCAAGCGTAACGAAGCGATCAAGCGTTTGACCGAAGGTCGCGTAAACGTACTGGTTGCAACCGATGTTGCCGCGCGCGGTATCGACATTCCTGACGTCAGCCACGTCTTTAACTTCGATATGCCGCGCAGTGGCGATACTTATTTGCACCGTATCGGACGTACCGCGCGCGCCGGTCGTAAAGGCACCGCAATTTCGCTGGTAGAAGCCCATGACCATCTGCTGCTGGGCAAAGTTGGTCGCTATATTGAAGAGCCAATTAAAGCTCGTGTAATTGATGAGTTACGCCCGAAAACGCGTGCGCCAAGCGAGAAGCAGACCGGCAAGCCATCGAAGAAAGTACTGGCAAAACGCGCCGAGAAGAAAAAAGCTAAAGAGAAAGAGAAGCCGCGGGTGAAAAAACGCCATCGCGACACCAAAAATATTGGTAAGCGCCGTAAACCGAGCGGAACGGGCGTGCCACCGCAAACGACAGAAGAGTAATCTCAATGCCGGGTTTAAGCCCGGCATTATTTTTATCCCGGCAAAAAACACTCTTCAACACACTGAATAAAAGTGTGCATCGCCGGGCTAACCGCTTTTCCAGCATGGTGTGCGCACATGGCCGTAATGGTCTGCGACTGTTCGCCAAAAGGCAATTCAATTAATTCTCCGCTCTCAAGCTCTTTATCCACCGCAAAACGCGGTAAGTAACTGACCCCGATATTCGCCGCGACACAACGCTTGATACTTTCAATGCTTAACAGCTCAATGGTGTTTTCCACCGTGATCCGCCGCTGACGCAGCGTGCTCTCAAATATCTGCCGGAAGACACATTGCGGTTCGTTGATAATAAAGCTACAGGCGTTATGTCTTCCCGGCTCAGTAAAATCGACATCTGCAATTTGTGGTGAAGCCACCAGCACCAGCGATTGTTCACCCAACTCTCGTCGGTTCAGGGCATCATCATTCCCTACGCGATAAAAGACGCCGACATCGGCCTCATCATTCAGTAGCGCATCACGAATCACGTAACAGTTCAGCGACTGCAACGATAAACGCACTTTTGGTGCGCGTTGCCGAAAACGCTGCAACACCTGCGGCATTCGGTAAGAGAGTAACGTTTCGCCCGAAACAACGCGTAGTTCCCCGTCCGGATCCGACTCCTTTTTGGCAGCCTCACGAAGGGTATCCATCACTCTGGTAAGTTCATAGATGTGCGGCAGCAGCTTTTTCCCTTCGCGGGTAAGGCACATTCGTCGACCAATTTTCTCAAATAACTGTACTGAGAACTCCTGCTCAAGCTGTTGAAGATGAAAAGTCACCGTCGATTGTGTGCAGCACAATTTTTGCGAAGCTCGCAAAAAGGAACCCTCTTCCACCACGGTTTTAAGCGTAATAAAACGGCGCAGATCCATAACCCCAAACCTATCGAAAATATCGAATTTAGAATGTAAAAACATTCATTTTTTTAAATATTCCGTGTCGGGTACTGTCTACCAAAACAGAGGAGATAACAAGTGACACCGACCCTTTTAAGTGCTTTTTGGACTTACACCCTGATTACCGCCATGACGCCAGGACCGAACAATATTCTCGCCCTTAGCTCAGCCACAACGCACGGATTTCGTCAGAGTACTCGCGTGCTGGCAGGGATGAGTCTGGGATTTTTAATCGTCATGTTGCTATGCGCGGGAATTTCGTTTTCACTGGCTGTTATCGACCCGGCAGCAGTGCATCTGTTGAGTTGGGCGGGGGCGGCATATATTGTCTGGCTGGCGTGGAAAATCGCTACCAGTCCAACAAAGGAAGATGGGCTTCAGACAAAACCAATCAGTTTTTGGGCCAGCTTTGCTTTGCAGTTTGTGAACGTCAAAATCATTTTGTATGGCATTACAGCACTGTCGACGTTTGTCCTGCCGCAAACGCAGGCGCTAAGCTGGATAATTGGCGTCAGCGTTTTGCTGGCGATGATTGGGACGTTTGGCAATGTGTGCTGGGCGCTGGCGGGGCACCTGTTTCAGCGATTGTTTCGCCAGTATGGTCGCCAGTTAAATATCGTGCTCGCGCTGCTGCTGGTCTATTGCGCGGTACGCATTTTCTATTAATGAAAAAAGCGGAAGAGGTCGCCCTCTTCCGCTTAGTAACTTGCTACTTAAGCCTTACAGGCTTTCAGTAAAGGTACGAGCGATAACGTCGCGCTGCTGTTCCGGAGTCAGAGAGTTAAAGCGAACTGCATAACCGGATACACGGATGGTCAGCTGCGGATATTTTTCCGGATGCTTAACTGCATCTTCCAGAGTTTCACGACGCAGAACGTTTACGTTCAGGTGTTGACCACCTTCAACGCGAACTTCTGGTTTCACTTCTACTGGAACTTCACGGTACTCAATGTCACCCAGTTTGCTTACTGCAACCACTTCGTCTTCTGCAAAACCTGCTTTCGCAACGATGCAACGCGCTTCGCCTTTTTCGCTGTCCAGCAGCCAGAAAGAGTTCAGCAGATCGTCGTTAGCGGCTTTAGTAATCTGGATACCTGTAATCATGTGATGCCTCCCCGGCAAAATTATTTGATTTGTTCAGCCTGTCGCGGCCAATTGGTAAAACCATTGTTGCTTGAGTGTATATATACTCCTCAAACACCCTTGAATCTTTGATTTAAATCAATAAAAACCACACATCAAGTATGGTCGCAAATGGATTTTATTGTTTTACATCAACTTATGCAGGTGTGAAATTTTACCAATTTACATTTTTTTGCACTCGTTTAAGTCTAAAAAATGAGCATGATTTTGTTCTGTAGAAAGAAGCAGTTAAGCTAGGCGGATTGAAGATTCGCGGGAGAGCGAGATGGCAAACGAATTAACCTGGCATGACGTGCTGGCTGAAGAGAAGCAACAACCCTATTTTCTTAATACCCTACAGACCGTCGCCAGCGAGCGGCAGTCCGGCGTCACTATCTATCCGCCACAAAAGGATGTTTTTAACGCGTTCCGCTTTACAGAGTTGGGTGACGTTAAAGTGGTGATTCTCGGCCAGGATCCTTATCACGGACCGGGACAGGCGCATGGTCTGGCATTTTCCGTTCGCCCCGGCATTGCGACACCGCCGTCACTGCTGAATATGTATAAAGAGCTGGAAAATACTATTCCCGGTTTCACCCGCCCTAATCATGGTTATCTTGAAAGCTGGGCGCGTCAGGGCGTTCTGCTACTCAATACTGTGTTGACGGTTCGCGCAGGTCAGGCGCATTCCCACGCCAGCCTCGGCTGGGAGACCTTCACCGATAAAGTCATCAGCCTGATTAACCAGCATCGCGAAGGCGTGGTGTTTTTGTTGTGGGGCTCACATGCGCAAAAGAAAGGGGCGATTATTGATAAGCAACGCCATCACGTACTGAAAGCGCCGCATCCATCACCGCTTTCTGCGCATCGCGGGTTCTTTGGCTGCAACCATTTTGTGCTGGCAAATCAGTGGCTGGAACAACGTGGCGAGAAACCGATTGACTGGATGCCAGTATTACCGGCAGAGAGTGAGTAAATTTGCAGGAAAACGCCGGATGGCAGCGTTGCCACCCGGCTGATTTATCAGGCTTTATTCTGACGCCACCATTCACCAAGCAAAACGCCAGTTGCGACAGAGATATTTAGCCCGGCAACGTTGCCAGTACCGTCAATCTTCACGCGCAGATCGTTTGGATCGCGTGCGGCATCCGGTAACCCTTCATATTCCTGACCCAGCACCAGTACCATTTTCGCTGGCAGACTGGTTTTGAACAGCGGTTTCCCCTGCTCGCTGGAAGTTGTCACTACGGTGTAACCCGCCTGACGGAAATCATCCAGCACGTTAACAATGTTGTCGCCAGTAATCGGCTGAACGTGCTCTGCGCCGCCTTCTGCGGTACGGATAGCCGCACCCGACTCCAGCAGTGCCGCATCCTGCACCACAACGCCTTTCACGCCGAAGTGCGCGCAGCTGCGCATCATGCCACCCAGGTTATGCGGGTTAGATTCGTTTTCCAGTGCCAGAACGCAATCCTGCGCACCTGCCTGGCTTACCCACTGCTGCACAGTTGTGCCATTACGCTTTTTGATCAGGAAGCAAACGCCGCCGTGATGTTCCGTGCCTGACGCTTTTGTCAATTCCGCTTCATCCACCACATGGTACGCTTTGCGGTTTGCCGCCATCCAGCGCAAGGCTTCTTTAAAACGTGGCGTTACGCTCTGGATAAACCAGGCGCGAACAATCGCTTCCGGACGGCTCTGGAACAGTGCCTGACATGCATTTTCGCCGTAGACGCGGGTTTCTTCCGCACGCTGACGACGCAAAACTTCTGGATCAATAAAACTTTTACCACTGATGCCACCGTGATCGGCCTTTTCCGGCGTCTCATCACCCGGCGCGCGGGAAACCGTGCGCCACGGCGAATCTTCCCACTTGCGGTCACGGGGCTGACTCTGTTTGTCATCGCGGGCGGGGCGACGGCCACCGTCAGCACGAGATTTTCCTGGACGCCCGCCCCCTTTCCCGGTACGCGGGTTGTGGGTACGTTTATCAGAATCATCATCACTGCGGACATACATCACTTTGACCTTGCCGCTTTTACCTTTCATTTCATCGTTCATGCTTTTCTCCACCAGCGCTGCGCGAAGCGCGCAGATTACCCGAAGTCCGCGCGGTTCGCCATGATTTCGTACCAAAGCCTGCGACTATCATACCTATTGAATAAAACAGATTGTTGTCTGGAACAATGTCCCCGATAATATGTAACATATTAGAAACATACCGGCGTCGTTGCCGATAAGTCTCCTTACTCATCCCGAGGTTAGTTATGAATACCGTTTGTACCCATTGTCAGGCCATCAATCGCATTCCCGACGATCGGATCGAAGATGCGGCAAAATGCGGACGCTGCGGTCACGACTTGTTTGACGGAGAGGTGATTAATGCGACCGGTGAAACGCTCGACAAATTGCTGAAAGATGATCTACCAGTGGTGATCGACTTCTGGGCACCGTGGTGCGGCCCCTGCCGTAATTTCGCACCAATTTTTGAAGATGTCGCGCAAGAGCGTAGCGGTAAAGTGCGCTTTGTGAAAGTGAATACCGAAGCTGAACGTGAATTGAGCAGTCGCTTTGGAATTCGTAGTATACCGACGATCATGATTTTCAAAAACGGTCAGGTTGTCGACATGCTTAATGGCGCAGTACCGAAAGCGCCGTTCGATAGCTGGCTGAACGAATCGCTTTAATCTTACCGGGGCGCATCTTGTGCCCCGTTTTCTCCTCTGCGACAATGGCGTTTTTTCGACGCTCTCTTATGACCGAAAACGCTGTTCTTCAGTTACGCGCCGAGCGTATTGCGCGCGCAACACGTCCTTTTCTTGCCCGCGGTAATCGCGTTCTTCGCTGCCAACGCTGTCTTTTGCCAGAGAAATTATGTCTCTGTTCGACAATTACCCCAGCACAAGCAAAAAGTCGCTTCTGTTTGCTGATGTTCGACACCGAGCCAATGAAGCCCAGTAATACCGGGCGTCTGATTGCTGATATTTTGCCTGATACCGTTGCGTTTCAATGGTCGCGTACCGAACCCTCGCAAGATTTGCTGGATCTGGTACAAAACCCGGATTATCAGCCAATGGTGGTCTTTCCCGCCTCGTATGCTGATGAGCAACGGGAAGTGATCTTCACACCACCTGCCGGTAAGCCACCGCTGTTTATCATGCTCGATGGTACCTGGCCGGAAGCTCGCAAAATGTTTCGTAAAAGTCCGTATCTGGATAATCTTCCCGTCATTTCCGTCGATCTTTCCCGGCTTTCTGCCTATCGCCTGCGTGAAGCCCAGGCTGAAGGCCAATATTGTACTGCCGAGGTAGCCATCGCACTGTTAGATATGGCCGGCGATACCGGGGCGGCAGCAGGGTTAGGCGAGCATTTTACCCGCTTTAAAACACGCTATCTGGCAGGAAAAACGCAACATCTGGGTAGCATCACAGCAGAACAGTTAGAAAGCGTTTAAAATCATTCGGTCACTTCTGCGGGAGACCGGTATGAGTCAGCGAGGACTGGAAGCACTACTGCGACCAAAATCGATAGCGGTAATTGGCGCGTCGATGAAACCCAATCGCGCAGGTTACCTGATGATGCGTAACCTGCTGGCGGGAGGCTTTAACGGACCGGTACTCCCGGTGACGCCAGCCTGGAAAGCGGTGTTGGGTGTGTTGGCCTGGCCGGATATTGCCAGCTTGCCCTTTACACCCGACCTTGCGGTTTTATGTACCAATGCCAGCCGTAATCTTGCTCTTCTGGAAGAGCTCGGCGAGAAAGGCTGTAAAACCTGCATTATTCTTTCCGCCCCGGCATCGCAACACGAAGATCTCCGCGCCTGCGCCCTGCGCCATAACATGCGCCTGCTAGGACCAAACAGTCTGGGCTTACTGGCTCCCTGGCAAGGTCTGAATGCCAGCTTTTCGCCTGTGCCGATTAAACGCGGCAAGCTGGCGTTTATTTCGCAATCGGCTGCTGTCTCCAACACCATCCTCGACTGGGCGCAACAGCGTGAGATGGGCTTTTCCTACTTTATTGCGCTCGGCGACAGCCTGGATATCGACGTTGATGAATTGCTCGACTATCTGGCGCGCGACAGTAAAACCAGCGCCATCCTGCTCTATCTCGAACAGTTAAGCGACGCGAGGCGCTTTGTTTCGGCAGCCCGTAGTGCCTCGCGCAATAAACCGATTCTGGTGATTAAAAGCGGACGTAGCCCGGCGGCTCAACGTCTGTTGAACACCACGGCAGGAATGGATCCGGCGTGGGATGCAGCTATTCAGCGTGCCGGTTTGTTGCGGGTACAGGACACCCACGAACTGTTTTCGGCGGTGGAAACCCTTAGCCATATGCGCCCGCTGCGTGGCGACCGATTGATGATTATCAGCAACGGTGCTGCGCCTGCCGCGCTGGCGCTGGATGCCTTATGGTCACGTAATGGCAAGCTGGCAACGCTAAGCGAAGAAACCTGCCAGAAACTGCGCGATGCACTGCCAGGGCATGTGGCAATCTCTAACCCGCTCGATCTGCGCGATGACGCCAGCAGCGAGCATTATGTCAAAACGCTGGACATTCTGCTCCACAGCCAGGATTTTGATGCGCTGATGGTTATTCATTCGCCCAGCGCCGCTGCTCCCGCAACAGAAAGCGCGCAAGTATTAATTGAAGCGGTAAAGCATCATCCCCGCAGCAAATATGTCTCTTTGCTGACGAACTGGTGCGGCGAGCACTCCTCGCAAGAGGCACGACGTTTATTCAGCGAAGCCGGGCTGCCGACTTACCGTACTCCGGAAGGAACCATCACTGCTTTTATGCATATGGTCGAGTACCGGCGTAATCAGAAGCAACTACGCGAAACGCCGGCGTTGCCCAGCAATCTGACTTCCAATACCGCAGAAGCGCATCTTCTGTTGCAACAGGCGATTGCCGAAGGGGCTACGTCGCTCGATACCCATGAAGTTCAGCCCATCCTGCAAGCGTATGGTATGAATACTCTCCCTACCTGGATTGCCAGTGATAGCACCGAAGCGGTACATATTGCCGAACAGATTGGCTATCCGGTGGCACTGAAATTGCGCTCGCCGGATATTCCACATAAATCGGAAGTTCAGGGCGTAATGCTCTACTTGCGTACAGCTAATGAAGTCCAGCAAGCGGCAAACGCTATTTTCGATCGCGTAAAAATGGCCTGGCCGCAGGCGCGGGTCCACGGCCTGTTGGTGCAAAGTATGGCTAACCGTGCTGGCGCTCAGGAGTTGCGGGTTGTGGTTGAGCACGATCCGGTTTTCGGGCCGTTAATCATGCTGGGTGAAGGCGGTGTGGAGTGGCGTCCTGAAGATCAAGCCGTCGTCGCACTGCCGCCGCTGAACATGAACCTGGCCCGCTATCTGGTTATTCAGGGGATCAAAAGTAAAAAGATTCGTGCGCGCAGTGCGCTACGCCCATTGGATGTTGCAGGCTTGAGCCAGCTTCTGGTACAGGTTTCCAACTTGATTGTCGATTGTCCGGAAATTCAACGTCTGGATATTCATCCTTTGCTGGCTTCTGGCAGTGAATTTACCGCGCTGGATGTCACGCTGGATATCGCGCCGTTTGAAGGCGATAACGAGAGCCGGCTGGCAGTGCGCCCTTATCCACATCAGCTGGAAGAGTGGGTAGAATTGAAAAACGGTGAACGCTGCTTGTTCCGCCCGATTTTGCCAGAAGATGAGCCACAACTTCAGCAGTTCATTTCGCGAGTCACCAAAGAAGATCTTTATTACCGCTACTTTAGCGAGATCAACGAATTTACCCATGAAGATTTAGCCAACATGACGCAGATCGACTACGATCGGGAAATGGCATTTGTAGCGGTACGACGTATTGATCAAACGGAAGAGATCCTCGGCGTCACGCGTGCGATCTCCGACCCTGATAACATCGATGCCGAATTTGCCGTGCTGGTTCGCTCGGATCTCAAAGGGTTAGGCTTAGGTCGACGCTTAATGGAAAAGTTGATTACCTATACGCGAGATCACGGACTACAACGTCTGAATGGTATTACGATGCCAAACAATCGTGGCATGGTGGCGCTGGCCCGCAAGCTCGGGTTTAACGTTGATATCCAGCTCGAAGAGGGGATCGTTGGGCTTACGCTAAATCTTGCCCAGCGCGAGGAATCATGAGTAAGGTACTGGAAATGTTGACCACTTAATCGGGACTGGTGTTATTATTGCCCGCTTATGTCGTCTGCATTGCACAGAGGACCCTTCAATGAACAGAGAAGAAATGCACTGTGATGTTGTCAAAATTTAAGCGTAATAAACATCAACAACACCTTGCCCAACTACCCAAGATTTCTCAATCAGTTGATGATGTCGATTTCTTTTACGCTCCCGCCGACTTCCGGGAGACGCTGCTGGAAAAAATAGCCAGCGCGAAGCAGCGCATTTGCATTGTCGCCCTGTATCTCGAACAGGATGACGGTGGCAAAGGCATTCTGAACGCGTTGTATGAGGCTAAAAGGCAGCGTCCGGAACTGGATGTGCGGGTGCTGGTCGACTGGCATCGTGCACAACGTGGACGCATTGGCGCTGCGGCATCTAACACTAACGCTGACTGGTACTGCCGCATGGCGCAGGAAAATCCGGGCGTAGATGTTCCGGTTTATGGCGTTCCAATCAATACCCGTGAAGCCCTTGGTGTTCTGCACTTTAAAGGCTTTATCATCGACGATAGCGTACTTTATAGCGGTGCCAGCCTGAACGATGTTTACCTGCATCAGCACGATAAATATCGCTACGACCGTTATCATCTTATCCGTAACCGTAAGATGTCAGACATTATGTTTGAATGGGTTACACAGAATATTATGAATGGCCGCGGCGTTAATCGTCTGGATGATGTTAATCGGCCAAAAAGCCCGGAAATCAAGAACGACATTCGCCTGTTCCGCCAGGAGCTGCGTGATGCCGCTTATCATTTCCAGGGCGATGCCGACAACGATCAGCTTTCCGTAACGCCGCTAGTGGGACTGGGGAAATCGAGTCTGTTAAACAAGACCATTTTCCACCTTATGCCTTGTGCCGAGCAGAAACTAACCATCTGTACGCCATACTTCAACCTGCCAGCAATCCTTGTGCGCAATATCATCCAGTTGCTGCGCGAAGGGAAAAAGGTCGAAATTATTGTTGGTGATAAAACCGCGAATGACTTCTACATTCCGGAAGATGAACCTTTCAAGATAATTGGCGCATTGCCTTATCTCTATGAGATCAATCTGCGTCGTTTCCTGAGCCGTTTACAGTATTACGTCAACACTGACCAGTTAGTGGTTCGGTTATGGAAAGATGACGACAACACCTATCACCTGAAAGGGATGTGGGTTGATGATAAGTGGATGTTGATCACTGGTAATAACCTGAACCCGCGCGCCTGGCGTCTGGATCTGGAAAACGCCATTTTGATCCACGATCCGCAACTGGAGCTTGCGCCACAGCGAGAGAAAGAACTGGAGCTGATCCGCGAGCATACCACCATCGTTAAGCACTATCGCGATCTGCAAAGTATTGCCGATTATCCGGTGAAGGTTCGTAAACTCATCCGCCGTTTGCGCCGTATCCGCATCGACCGATTAATTAGCCGCATCCTGTAATCACAACCCCGTCCTGTACGGGGTTTGTTTTTTGGAGGCCACGTTTTGCGTATTCTTTTTGTCTGCTCGCTATTGTTACTTTCTGGATGCAGCCATATGGCTAACGATAGCTGGAGCGGGCAGGATAAAGCTCAACACTTTATCGCCTCGGCGATGCTTTCCGCCGCCGGAAATGAATATGCACAGCATCAGGGGATGAGTCGCGATCGCAGTGCCACTTTTGGGCTGATGTTCTCTGTTGGGCTGGGCGCGTCAAAAGAACTTTGGGATAGCCGCCCCGAGGGGAGCGGCTGGAGCTGGAAAGATTTTACCTGGGATGTCGCCGGTGCAACTACCGGCTATACCATCTGGCAGTTGGCGCATAATTAAAGGCGCATCCCCTTCCCTTTGCGATGTAGCATCAAAGAAACCAGAAACGCCACCACGGCCATCAAGGTCACATACCAGAAGAAGGCTGTTTCCATTCCTATTGATTTCAGTGACAACGCTACGTACTCTGCTGAGCCACCAAATATCGCATTAGCGACGGCATACGACAGACCAACACCTAATGCGCGAACCTGGGCCGGGAACATTTCAGCCTTCAGTATTCCACTGATTGAAGTATAAAAACTCACTATCAGCAGGGCGCACATCACCAGACCAAAAGCGGCATAAGGCGAAGAAACGTTCTGCAATGCTGAGAGAATAGGAACGGTAAAAATGGTTGCCAGAGAACCGAAACATAACATTGAGGTACGACGACCAATCTTATCCGACAGCGCGCCAATAAGTGGTTGAATAAGCATGAATACAAACAATGCGGCAGTCATAATGCCACTCGCCACGTTGGCATGCATTCCCGCAGTATTTACCAGATACTTCTGCATATAAGTGGTGAAGGTATAGAAACAAAGGGAGCCCGCAGCGGTAAAACCGAGAACCATGATGAATGCACGGCGATTGCGCCATAATCCTTTCAGAGATCCAGCTTCTTTTAAAGCGCGTGTTTCTTGTTGTGAAGTTTCATCTAACTGACGACGTAACCACAACGCCACTACAGCTAACACAGCTCCTAACGCGAAAGGAATACGCCATCCCCACTCTCTGAGTGCAGCGTCTTCCATGGTGTGTTGTAAAACCACGACAACCAGTAGAGCTAGCAGTTGCCCGCCGATCAACGTCACATACTGAAATGATGCGTAAAAACCTTTGCGCCCTTCAACGGCAACTTCACTCATATAGGTGGCGCTGGTGCCATATTCTCCGCCAACGGATAATCCCTGGAATAAACGAGCAAGAAGCAATAATGCCGGAGCCCAGGTACCGATTGTTTCGTAGCCTGGCAAACAGGCGATAACCAGTGAGCCGAAACACATCATACACACCGATAATAGCATCGATTTTTTGCGACCATGTTTATCGGCTATGCGGCCAAATAGCCAACCGCCTATCGGGCGCATCAGAAATCCCGCAGCAAAAACACCTGCTGTTTGCAGTAGTTGAGTCGTCGTGTTCCCGGAAGGGAAGAAGATGTGGGCGAAGTAGAGTGAACAGAACGAGTAGACATAGAAATCGAACCACTCGACCAGATTACCTGAAGAGGCCCCCACAATTGCCCAAATGCGGCGACGAGTATCACTACTTGTCAGTTTGCTGTCTGCCGTTACAGTACTTTCAGCCATGCCATTATGTCTCCTGCCGTAATCCGATGCTTTTGTCGGTCGCTGTTGTTTATTTTATTTGGTAAAGAAAATGTTATACATTTGTTGCGTATCATTATGCAACCTTAACCATGAATTTAGTTAGCAGGAAAATGGTTATTAAGGAGTTTAAGGATAGATTTCTGGTAAGGAGGAAGTATGGAAGTGGGCAATTTGGGGAAGCCGTATTCGCCTGGCGTATATGGAGGAATAAGCTGCCCCTACCGTGCCTGCCCAGGCTGGAGAAGACGTGCCAGCGTCGCACCCGGCATTTTTTGCACCAGCGCAAAAAGGCCATCCTGACGGATAGCCTTTCGCTTAATTTGATGCCTGGCAGTTCCCTACTCTCGCATGGGGAGACCCCACACTACCATCGGCGCTACGGCGTTTCACTTCTGAGTTCGGCATGGAGTCAGGTGGGACCACCGCGCTAAGGCCGCCAGGCAAATTCTGTTTCATCAGACCGCTTCTGCGTTCTGATTTAATCTGTATCAGGCTGAAAATCTTCTCTCAATCCGCCAA